>JBBRMC010000230.1:0-5890 GCA_038231055.1 Leptolyngbyales cyanobacterium | reverse complement strand
TTCCTAAATTGTTGGTGGCGTAGATTTGATTTTGAAAATTTTTGGTGTCACGGGCGATCGCTAAACTGCGCCGCACCGCATCTTCAGCTTCGGCAAACCGTCCCGCTTGCGAATAGGCTTTTCCCAAGGCTTCATAGGTGGTGCCCTCTGCCTCAACTTCTTTAATGGTGCGATAGATTTCTAGCGCTCGTAGCCACGATGCGATCGCTGGGTCAGTCAATCCTGCCTGCTGCTGCTGATTGCCTAACCGCACCAGCCGATCAGCTTCAAAGCGAGAACTTCCGCGAGTGCCGTTGTAGAGTTTGATACTCAGTTGATCACTTAGGTCTGATGCGATCGCCACCGGAGTCAGCAAAACTCCACCCGTCAACAGTTGAGCCAATCCCATCCCAACCGCCACCCGTGCTAACGTCCAACGCATTTCAGAACCTCCACCAGCAATATTAAGCGAACAAAGAAACGTGACTTAATCCAGACTAGCCTCTAAAGGCGCTGAATCCAACCCGTAGCTTTGAACACTAGCGTTCCCATCTAAATAGATGGCTCTAATATCATCGGGCAACGTTGTTTCTAATAACTGATAGCCCTCTTTTAACCGAGCTTTGACCTCTGCTGGAGGAATGTGTTCGCCCTCGGCTTGCAGATAAGCAGAAATTCGGGTGTCGCTCCAATGAAAGGTTTGTGCCAATGTCACCATCAATCGCAGGGTCGGCGGAAGTTGGTCGAGTGCCCGATCGATATAGCACCAAAGCGGCGGCGACATTGCCCGCAAGTTGTAGTGAATTTCTTCAACAGGCGGCAGTTCTGCCTGATTGATGCAGAGGGCTGTGACATTAATCAACCAACTCTGAAACGTGATTTCTTCGGAGCCAAACGATCGCAGATCGAGTCCGTCCATTTCGTAGAAGAGGTGTCGCCACAGCAGCGCAAACAGATAATCAGCCTGGACGGGCGATCTGGCTCGATGCTGAATCAGCGTATACACCATCGGACTGTATCGGCAAAAAATCGCTGTAAAATATTGCCCAACGTCAGGATATCGCTGAAACAGCGTCAATAATTCTTGATCACCGTAATGAGATAACGCCTTCACAGTCGGGTGGTTGGCTTCTGGAAAAGTTGGGATAGCCACAGCTTGGGTTCAAACTATAGGACGTGCATTGTAACTATATACAGCGTCTTTCTCGATCTGGAGATCTTTTTTTGCAAAATGTAGTGTCTTTTGAGCCAGAATTACTCTAAACGATCGCTCTAATCACTTAAATTTCTAAATTTTTATTACGTTCATTACTGATTT
Organism: Leptolyngbyales cyanobacterium; assembly: GCA_038231055.1. Lineage (GTDB taxonomy): Bacteria > Cyanobacteriota > Cyanobacteriia > Leptolyngbyales > Leptolyngbyaceae > Phormidesmis_A. The sequence goes on along the minus strand of JBBRMC010000230.1, from coordinate 4,593 downwards.
GCTCAGATTGAGCTTGATAGAATGGATAGACTCAGGGATACTAATCATTAAGTTTGTCAATCGGCTACGATCGTTCACTCGTTTTGGTCTTCTATGGGATTAGATAGTTTATTCTCCACCCAGGGAATCATGGTTATGCTGCTGGGTGCCTATGCAGTCGCCATGTGGATGTTTTTGACCAGTGCGCCCAAGGTGCACACGGTGATGGTGTCAGATGTGGAGTTGGCAAGAGACTTTTATGAAGGAATGCTGAATCTCACTGCCGCGGATGTGCCGCTGCACTATTACTACAACTACGAGCAGTCACTTGGCACCGCAGGCATTAGCCCCATGTATTTGTCAGGTAATGTGGGCAGCACCACGGCACGGGGCAACGGCAACGATGGGTTGTGGTATCAGCTTAAAAAAAATACACAGCTTCATGTGATTTCGGGCGCGAGTTTGGGCGAGAAAGAGCGTCAGCGTCATGTGTGCTTCGATCGTGACTGTCTCGATCAAATTCTGCTGCGCGTTCAGGCATCCAATCTGAAATATAAGATTCGACGTGAGAAACCACTTAACTTCCTAGTTAAAGATTTCTCTGGTCACGTCGTTGAGCTTGCCGAAGTTTCTAACTAAACTCAACTTTCGGTATTCAAGAGAGCGGACCCTGTGTTCGCTCTTTTTGCGTTTTAAGGAATTTGTTCAAAAAAATAGCCTCCTCACGGAAGCTAGGTTTATGGTGATTTGACTCTAGGACACAGACTATATTTACCGATACAGAAGGTAAAAACTGTATAGAGCGTTGCTGAAGGATTGATTAATCGGTTGCTCTGCTCGCTACTTCAAGACTTAAACCTTTCCGCGCTCGCTGCATAAGTTCATCCTCTCCTGAAATAATACTGAGAGGATATGCCGACAACGACTATCCAGGAAGTTAAGAATGCGTCGAATTCAAGAGGGATTGCTGGTATAGGCTGTCATCTCGACAGGAACGGCTCACGGTCAAATCGTGCCGGATGCGACGCTGGAACGTGAGCGATCGAGCCTCACTCAAACGGAATATTTAGCGCATCAATTCCAAAAATGCCTGCTCTGCTTAACATTCAACCCTCAGCGTTGTTGTTTACTCAAATTGTTCCGACTGCTTCAACTCCAAAAGCTGGAGACATTGACATTGAAGCAGGAACTGTGTCGCTATCTAATGGAGCAATTCTCAAGTCAAATACCGTAGCTTAGGGCATTGCAGATTAGGTTTCATCGCACCCTGGGTGAGCAATGATTTAGAATAGTTCCATTATGTGCTGTTTGTTTTTCTCCGCTTTTTACAAAATTGCGCTATCTATTTTTTCGCTGAATTTTACCAGCCAAAAAATCGAACATCACCCAAAGTACTATCATGGCTGAGAATTCCAGCAAAAAGCTATAAAACTTGAAGAAAAGTGCTGCGATTAACCAAGCGATTGCTAGCGTGATCAAGCTCTGTTTAGGCACTGTCCGATGGGCAAAAGATTGTAAAAAAGATCTGAACTTCAGGATTGAACAAGCACACCAGTCTAAGCCAAACCAGATCGTTAGAAAAATAATGCTTTCTAGTGCAAAACCTTCTGGTAATAGGTGCTTTTCCTCAACCAGAATCTCAACAAATTTCTCGGTTATTAACCCAGAAATGCCAAGCAGCAATATCTGTAGAACAAGGTACTTAGGCTGATTACGTTCTTGTATAAGGGAGTACATGAGAAAACCTCATTAATTTAACAGTTAGTTTTCGATATTTTTCAGAGCTAAACCTTTGTCCAAGTTGAACCATTCGACCAACGAAGGATGTTGGGTAACTCAAGATGACCTGTGTAGATTGCATCATCTGCGAACGTTACCGTAATCGTAGAAGCGTCAGTGATAGAGCCGTGAGCCGGAGGACGATGATAAGCAGACATATCAATGGTGAGGGAGGTGCTGACTACAGAAATTACGGGACCAGGACTCCCTCCGGATGCCCATCGTCCATTAAGGTCGATCAGCGTATTGATGGTTGTAGCCTTTGTCCAAGTTGAACCATTCGACCAACGAAGGATGTTGGGTAACTCAAGATGACCTGTGTAGATTGCATCATCTGCGAACGTTACCGTAATCGTAGAAGCGTCAGTGATAAAGCCGTGAGCCGGAGGACGATGATAAGCAGACATATCAATGGTGAGGGAGGTGCTGACTACAGAAATTACGGGACCAAGACTCCCTCCGGATGCCCATCGTCCATTAAGGTCGATCAGCGTATTGATGGTTGTAGCAGAATAGACTCCCTGAGAAACCGTTAGCATCAAATGTCCAGCTTCTTTCTTAAAGGCAGAACGTTCGATCTCTTGAGGAACTGTATTGGGATCAGTGTTGGAAGGCAATGTGGGATGCCCAGTTTGAGTACATGTCCCAACGGTCGCTTCAATCACCAGAAATCCTCTCACGATATCTGTCCCAACTAGCCCAACGTCCTCAAACGAAACTTTCACAGGTCGATTGGCATCTTGAACGACCGCAATGAGCGTATTCGTTTGATAGGTCAGATGATGCCTTTGAAAGTGTCCAGCCACCGTGACGTGATTGTAAGAATCCTGCACGACGATTTCAAATTGTTTAGCAGGCGTGTTGATCTTCATTTCAAAAGCGATCGCAAATGTCCCTCTAATTGGAGGTGCAGCCCAGGGTTTGAGCTTAGTTCCATCATCCATCTGATCTCGCCACCAAAACCGCTCCGACGAATCACAGAAAACATTGCAATAATAGACTCTACCTTGCGGAGTCGGATCGCTCCACCAGATTTGTTCAGCAGGATGAATTTCAGAATGGCAGCAATGCCCTTTGTCATAAATCCAAGGACCATAGACACAAAGTTGCCGACCGACTGAATTACTAAAAACGTCATTTAAGCGCTGTTTAGCCTCTGGAGTTGTATCCAGTTCTGCTTCTACAAAACTGAATTCGGCAATTGATTTGCTGTCGTCACAATTCGGCTGTCCAGACTGATGTAAGCTCAAGTTCCATTGAGCGCTCATAATGTCCGTGTACTCACGCGGATGCCCATCGGTGATCAGATAGGTGTGGCCTTCCGCAGGCTCAATATCAATGTTCAAATCGTAGTCTTGATAGGTTCCATGAATACCTGAAATATGCGAGTCAACAATCGTTCCACTGAGGGTTCGCTTGAAATAGACAACCTTGCGATGATCACGGGGTTGCTTTTGGGGATACCAAAAATTCAGAAAATCGGGAATGACAGGATTGTTGGATGCTCTCTCAAATGCAGCAGACCCAATCTCTTCAAAGCCCCGATAGTCGCTGCCAAGAATCCCCATTTGGTGATTGACAGCTCCCTCCCATTTAGCCTGTGCATTAAAGGGGATAAATGCTCCGATGACGTGGTTGTTGACCGTTTTAGAATCTGGGACAGCAAGGGTTCCCCCACCTGTTAGAACAGGTTGCGTAAAATCATGCGGGGGAATCGGGGGAGAAACAACAGCGATCGGACTCATGGGTGGACCTCCACCAGCTCTTTTGCGTTCCCAATGTCCCGAGACGAATTCGCCATTGACTAAACTCCCTCGTATCCAAATAAATGATGGAGGTCGCTCAGTGCTAAAAACTGTAATGTAGGAGATTTTTTTATCAAAGTTGAACTGTGACAAATCAGCACAGTCCTCTAAAAAATCGACGGATATGCCATAGCCGCCTCCATTATCTGCATGTTCATAAACGTAAGCAGCCAGTCCAGGTGGAACTTTGATCGATGAAGCCGTATCATTCATGTCGTTCAAATCAAACAACCGATATGACCCCTCACCGACCGTTTTACTCCGTCCTTCAAAATTTGCATTTTCGTAGAGCGTTACGTCAGGCATGATTCATCTCTCAATAACTCGTATGGATGATTCGATAGAGAAAATCGTGAGAACAATATGTTAGAGACTATTCCTGAAATGTGAGGAATGTGTGAGGGAAAGCTTCGTGTAAGGAAAAGCCGCTAAATTCGTTGAGCCAAAGATACTTGGAAATAAACAACACATGGCATTTGAGCCAGACGGATTTCAAAGCTATGGGGCTGTGCAACAGGGGTTGGCGGACACGTTGGGCGTTGAAGCGGAGTATCACGCGGTGTACCTGATGACGCGCTACCGACTCAACGCCAAACTGAAGGTGGCGCGTCATCAGAATCATCAGCAAGCTGCCTTTAAGCAAACTTCAAAAGCGACTTAGAGGTATTGAGGCGTACTCTCGCAACGTGCGACCGATGCGCTACTTTGTTCAAGATGAGAGCCGGTCTGGGTTGCATACCCTACTGGGACGCTTGGGTGAAACGTCCCCTTGATCGTGCCATCCCCCATCCTCGATCGCAGTCAAGAATCGAAATGGTATAAGGAACAAAACGCACCAAATTCAAGAACGGTGCGTTTCGCGTGGCTCAACACACCCTACGGGAGGCTAAAGAATGGGCGAAAAATCTAGGGTTTTGACCAAAAACGCCCACTTATCAACAATCTCTTCAATCACTTTGGCAGTTGGTTTTCCTGCCCCATGTCCTGCTTTGGTTTCAATCCGAATCAGAACGGGATGTGATCCTGAATG
>JBBRMC010000229.1:0-5908 GCA_038231055.1 Leptolyngbyales cyanobacterium | reverse complement strand
CGCGATCGTGACGGCTCAAAAGATTCCACCTCGCACACAGGCTTATGCAGAAGCACAACTTCAGATCGAGGCTTGGAAGCGGATTTTGGGACGGTAACAAATGTGAACTCAATCGGGATGATCGTCGATGAATTGGTCACTCAAGGGACGGTACGATCGTCGTGAGAGATGATGGGAACTGGATCAGTATCAAGCTGACTATCCAGAAAAAATGATCAGGGTGATCACTCAACCATGACGCGATTAGATACACCAAACGGAATGCTAACCAGATAGGATATACCAATTCTTAGCAACAGCACAGACCTATCATAGCCAGTCACAGGTATCGAGTTGATCGAGTGCTGGACGGCTTTTGAGGGTCTTTGCTGGTTGATCAACCCGTCGCTTGTGGAGTCAATTTCACTACCATTGGCGCATCAGGAATATCCAGTGTGATTTGAGTTGGAGACGTAAATTGGCTCACCGGATCAGTCGATCGACTCGTTAAATAAGTCGTCGCCTGTTGAGTCGGAGTCACTAAATTTAACGTGACTTTCTGACTTACTGCTGCATCGGTGCTGGTCACATCTAACCACATCACTAAATAGAGATCGCCATTACTCTTTTTTAACAGGGTATGCCGAACGTCTTTAGTGTTGCCCGTTAGATAATAACTCAACGAGCCAGACGCAGAACTGCCCTGCGGATCTTGAAGCAGACTAATCAAATTTTTCAACGCATAGAATGCAGGTTTTGGAGTGCCATCGGCTCGAATTAAGCCGAAATTATTCTCCATATCTGACTGTGGTCGCAGATCCATCAGTTCGTGTAAGAACGTGCGGCTGACTCCTCGGTTGAAATACTCCAAAAACAGTCGAGGAATGTATTTTGAAGACACTTCTTCTGAGACACCTTTCTGGCTCGCGTTTGCGTCCTTAACCGCATTGTGCCAGCCTGTCTCAGTTGCTACGATCGCTCGATCGCCCGACACTTTCTTCGTGTTTGGAATCCATTTTGTGTCGAGATCTTGATCCGGTTGATTGCCCCCTGGGTAGCTGTGCATATTGCCGCCATCTATCACCGATCGCAGCGATGCCATGCGAGAGCCATTTTCAGGAAACGCTACCGAAGGCGCTAACACCGACACAAACGATGTAGCCGCATCGCCTTTCACCGCTTTATATAAGTCCGTTTGATAGTCAACCACCCCATCAGGAAACGATTTGCCTTTATAGGTCAGCGTCGAGTTGACATCCCACTCATTGGGACCTTCGATCGCCCTTACCGAAGGCAACACTTTTTTGAGCAACTCAATGGCATTGTCGGGAGTAATTCCATCTCGCGGGTCCATGACGAGCGTCGATCGAATCCCAAAATTTGCCAGTCGATTCAGCTTCTCAAACAAAGCCGGATCGTTGCCCCCATCGCGGATATTTCGGATTCCTAACTCTCGCAGTCTCGGTTCTATAACATCGCTATAACGTCCATAGCTCGTGTCGGTATAGCGCAGGTGAGTCGCAATCCCCATTGAGTCTATAAACGAGTCAGCGCTTTTTGCCTGCTCAGTCAGTGATCGCCCGATCGCCGATAGCAGATAGTTCGTCTGCACATCTCCGGCAGCATAGACTTGCAGATAATAGGTGCCAGCGTTGAGCAGGGCATCGATCGTTTCTAGCATTGTTCCATCATGGGTCGAAGAGTTGAGCACGTTGCCCTGACTATCCAACACGTTGAGATTAGCATTGGCGGTTAGCTCACTTAAGTTCAAGTTTAAGTGACTAGGCGCGTCCACACTAAAGCGGTAATAGTCACTCAAATTGGTTGGGCTGACTTTATCGCTAACCTCCTTTGTTCCAAGACTGCCCCAATCTACTGCCTGGGTGAAGTTGGCAGATTGACTACGAGCGACTCGATCGCCCACAAAAAGCTGACTTTGAGGCACCACCTCCTTGACTTGACTGGGGCTAGACCACAGCAGTTGAGCGACGGCATCGCCGCCTTGCTCATAATAATCAAGCTGAATATCAACTTTCTGCCCAGCGACCAAAGTGATCACGCCCTTGTCTTCAGCCACCGCATGAGGTGCCCAGTGATCAATCAGAAGTTGTCCGTTGACCCACAATCTCACTCCATCGTCTGAGTGGGTATAGAACGTGTATGCCTCTGACTGAGTGGGTAAAATCTGTCCAGTCCAGCGCACTGAAAAATTGTCGGCGGCGATCGCGCCGTCGGGCGATCCTTGTCTCCAATCAAAGTCTACGTTGGCATCTGTTCGAGTCAGAACTGGCTTTGTGAAATCCTTATCGTTGAAGTATTGAGCCGATAGTCCGATCATCCCCAAGGGGGAAGCCCCCGCTGCCGATAGGGAAGTAATCTCTGGAAAGGTTGAACTCGTGCTGTTGGTAGTGTTGAAGGACGCCTGCGGAGTAAGCGCGCTAGCGCTCACACCCACAGAGTTTGCTTGGGTCACGAGATTGGAATCTAACACTATAAGTTTTCCTCTGAAGTGAGAAGTACCCTTTAGCCGAGGATTTGGATTAGAAAGCTTTTAGGATTAGAAACGCTAGAGTCGCAAAATGCTACTACAGCTTAGCTGCTAGGTAAAACATGGGTATCTAGACAGTTAAATTCAATGTTGGGGAAGCGTCTCTACAAGAGGTCTAGGAACCTAAGCGAAAACAGAAAACAGTTTACCTCATCCAGATTTCCCGCGAAAACTGACATCTCACCTCCATAGCTTTCTCAAATAGAAAGATGTGCGTTTTTGTTTAGCTCTAGAGCAAGCTAGGAGAAGAGTTTAAAGATTGCCACGGAAAGAAAACTTTAGTGAGAGTAGGAACACAAAATACGGGTAGGACGGCAACACCAAGATTTGGAATAGATAGTAAACCGTTGTAGCACTATTGACAACACTAAACTCAACATTACTGGGCTATGGGCGATCGTATTCCGACGTGTGTTAGAACGCTCTGTACAGAATTTAATTCAAAGATCTTAGTTAGTACAACTTCAAACCCTAATAGATACGTTGATTCCTCTAATTTGTCTCAAGCTTGTGAATGGACAAGACGTAAGATGGCTTTTTCTCACTTTTAAGATGTAAAGAATTTTGAAGTGTCGATTCATCCTTTTTCTCTCCGCATCCTCTTTGCTCTGGAGTGGGAATCCTCTGCGACATCCTGAAAATGTAACGGTTTGCAACGTATAATGAGAACGAATTGACGTTGTAATCATTCCCCAAGAGACTACATGCGAGTTGTGATCGCCGGAGGCGGATTAGCGGGGCTATCCTGCGCTAAATATTTAGTCGATGCGGGGCATACCCCGATCGTCCTAGAAAGTCGAGACGTTTTGGGTGGCTTAGTGGCTGCCTGGAAGGACGACGAGGGAGACTGGTATGAGACAGGACTGCACGCTTTTTTTGGTGCCTATCCCAATATGCTGCAACTGATGGCAGAGTTGGGCATCTCCGATCGTCTCCAGTGGAAACAGCACACGCTGATCTTCAACCAGCCCGAAAAGCCCGGAGTCTTGTCTCGCTTTGATGTCCCTGATATTCCTGCGCCTTTCAACGTGATTGCGTCGATTATCAGCAACAACGATATGTTGACCTGGGAGCAAAAGATTCGATTTGCTTGGGGGCTTTTGCCTGCCATTATCCGCGGTCAAAAATATGTCGAAGACATGGACAAATACAGCTTTCTAGAGTGGCTAGAGCGGCAGGGCATTGATGAGAAGGTCAACAGCGACATTTTTATCGCCGCGACGAAAGCATTAACGTTTATCAATCCCGACGAAGTGTCTTCTACTATCCTTCTGACGGCGCTCAATCGCTTTTTACAAGAGCGTTACGGCTCTAAAATCGCCTTTTTAGATGGCTCCCCGACCGAGCGATTGTGTCAACCGATCGTCGATTACATCACAGAGCGCGGGGGAGACGTGCAGCTCAAAAAGCCGCTTAAAGAAATTCTTCTCAACGCCGATAACACGGTTCGTGGATTTGCGATTCGAGGCATAGATGGCGCACCTGATGAAGTGATCACTGCCGATGCCTATGTCTCAGCCATGTCGGTCGATGTGATGAAAGTCTTGAGACCCGAACCTTGGAAATCAATGGGTTTCTTTCAAAAGCTGGATGGTTTAGAAGGGGTGCCAGTGATCAACCTGCATCTTTGGTTTGATCGCAAACTCACCGACATCGACCAATTATTATTCTCACGATCGGATCTCTTGAGTGTCTATGCCGACATGAGCGTGACGTGCAAAGAATACGAAGACCCTGATCGATCGATGTTAGAACTTGTGCTTGCCCCTGCCAAAGATTGGATCGACAAATCCGATGAAGAGATCATTGCGGCGACCCTAATTGAGATTGAAAAACTTTTTCCGCAGCACTTCAAATCTGACAACCCCGCCAAGCTGCGAAAATACAAGGTGGTCAAGACTCCTCGATCGGTCTATACCGCCTCTCCAGGGCGACAGGCATTCCGTCCTGACCAAACCACTCCGATTCAAAACTTCTTCCTTTCGGGTAGCTATACAATGCAACGATATCTTGGCAGTATGGAAGGTGCCGTACTTTCTGGTAAGCTGACAGCGCAAGCGATCGAAAACCACCCATCTCTCGCGGGCTCTCCCGGAGAGCAGCGGAGTTTAGTATCGACCCCATAGCAAGTAGCGCTTTGTCAACCCTCCAGACTGCAACAGAATGCTGCAACTGCCTGAACCAACTACCTCCTGCGTAAGAACCCTGGCTTCCGTAGACGAAGCCTATGAACAGTGCCGCCAAATTACGGCAAAGTATTCCAAGACGTTCTATCTTGGAACGCTTTTGATGTCGGCGGAGAAGCGTCGCGCAATCTGGGCGATCTATGTTTGGTGTCGTCGAACCGATGAACTCGTCGATGGACCTAACGCGAGTCTGACCACCAACGAGACGCTAGATCAGTGGGAACGGCGACTGGAGGAAATCTTTGCAGGGCATCCTCACGATCACTATGATGTTGCTCTCGTCGATACGCTAGAGCGATTTTCACTCGATCTTGAGCCGTTTCGAGACATGATTGCTGGGCAGCGAATGGATCTGTATCGCAGTCGTTATCAGACCTTCGATGAGCTATGGCTTTATTGTTATCGCGTGGCGGGAACGGTAGGGTTGATGTCTACTACAGTTATGGGCAGAGACGAGACTTTGCCTAGCGCTCCGTGGGATCAGCCAAAAAACAATGACCCGATCGAGGAAGCGATCGCTCTTGGTATCGCCAATCAACTGACTAATATTCTCCGAGATGTGGGCGAAGATGCGCGTCGTGGTCGCATCTACTTACCGTTAGAAGATTTGGCGCTCTTTAACTACACCGAAGACGATCTGATGAAAGGGGTCGTGGACGATCGCTGGCGATCGTTGATGGCGTTTCAAATTCAACGAGCGCGCAAGTTTTATGCGTTGGCAGAAAGTGGCATTGGTGATTTGAGTGAAGATGCTCGATGGCCTGTCTGGTCTGCGCTGATGCTCTACAGCCAGATATTAGACGCGATCGAGCGCAATGGCTATGATAACTTTCGACAACGGGCTTATGTGTCAAAGCCCAAGAAGATAGTGTCGCTGCCGATCGCGTGGCTAAGAGCAAAGGTGTTGTAAGCGATTGCTCTGAAATTGTAAAACTTTACTTCTCGCCCTACGTCCGCCTCAACTCTAAGATCGGCATATAGATAGGGAACTCTATGCCCAAGGGATTGTATAGCGGTTACGATTTGCTATACGTCTGCTTAGAGGTGCGTCTTTCGATCGGGAAGAGTCGCATCCGATCACCTGAAATCGGATCACCATGTCTCAAGAAAATCCAAGAGTTGTTAGAAAAGAAGAGGTTCAACGGCTTTATCGAGATTTTAGAAAAGCCGTTCTCGCCTCAACCGCCAACGAGAT
>JBBRMC010000228.1:0-5929 GCA_038231055.1 Leptolyngbyales cyanobacterium | reverse complement strand
CGCCGTTGGAGTGGGCAGAAATAAGGGCGGCACTAGCTTGCCATAGCTAACGATCGACCACAGCAAAAGTGGAACCGCCAGCGAAATGGTGACGATCAAAAGCGCCAACCGACGCGAGAATCCTTGACGGATGCTCCAGAAAACCGAAGGCTTTAGATAGTGATATTGACGATCGGGAGGAGATGAATCGAGACTCGCATTAGCCACTGAGATAATCCTTTATCAAGTAATACAACGACTTGCCTTAAACTTATCGATCGGAAATTCAAACACGCAACGTCACCCTTTATGACATTTCTCAGTCTAGACAGCCGTTCACGCTTTTTTGTATTTAAAATTACTCGATCGTCATTTTATAGCGGTTTGAATTGAAATCTCCAAAGGCTCCGACCCCGCAAATTTTTAGCTCCAGACTATTCTTGCAGATTTGCTGAATCTACAAGGAGCGAGATAATTGATTTTGTATCAAAAATAACATTTTGAAACGACGCTATCTAGTTAGCTAATAGGGAACCCTTGACTTCTATCGCCCACTTCTTCTGGAGATTCAACTATGCTCGACACTCGATCTCAAGATTTATGGGGGCGGTCTAAGGGTGCTGTCGCCGACCTCGTGCCCACTCCTTCTAAGCTTGAGGTTAGGGGCTTGTCTAAGTCGTTTGCGATTCAAGGCAGCTCGATGACGGTGCTAGACGATATTAACCTTCAGCTTTCTGCACGAGAGTTTGTCTGTTTGGTCGGTTCGTCAGGGTGTGGTAAATCCACATTGCTCAACATTGTGGCAGGGCTAGCGACTCCGTCGTCTGGCAGTGTGTTAGTCGATGGGCGAGTTGTGACAGGTCCCGGTTCCGATCGCGGGATGGTGTTTCAAAACTACACGCTCTATCCGTGGCTAACGGTTTATCAAAACATTGCATTTGGGTTAAAAATTCGCAAAATGCCCAAAGCAGAGCAACGAGAGCGGATCGATCACTACCTGAATGTAGTAGGGTTAACCCAATTTGCGAAATCCTATCCAAAACAGTTGTCAGGAGGCATGAAACAGCGCGTTGCGATCGCTCGTGCCTTAGCCAACGAGCCAGCCGTTTTGCTGATGGATGAGCCGTTTGGCGCATTGGATGCTCAAACAAAAGAGCAAATGCAGCAATTTTTATTAGAACTCTGGGAGCAAACTCATGTCACAGTTTTGATGATCACCCATGATGTAGAAGAAGCAATTTTTCTGTCGCAGCGAGTCTATGTGATGAGCGCACGTCCGGGGCGAATGAAGTTAGAAGTTCCGGTCGGTCTGCCAGAGCACCGCGATTTAGACATGAAGTTGTCGCCTGAGTTTGTTGAGGTTAAACGGCAGGTTTTGCACTCTCTGCGTGATTAAGATCCCCCGTACCTCATCCTCGATCGGACAATGTTAATCACAACCGGAAAAGGCAGCTATCCAGAAAGATTGATTTTTGCTGTTTCAATTGGGGAGGATGTAAGAGAAGTGTGATTTTCAATACTTTTTTTTGGTGGTCGCGTGTTAAAAATATTGACACTGATCACAACTGCTAGAAATAGCAAACTGCCCATTGAAGATCGTGTGCCAGAAAAATTAATCGCTTCTAGGGTTCCGATCGTTCCTCCATCAGCAATGGGTGGCTCGATGACTGGTCCGAGAGAAGCAAACTGTTTGGCACAATGCAGACAGTCACACGGCGGGACAAAAGCCCGGGAGAGACGATTAACAGCGATAAGTCTGTTGCGCCTCTTTCGGGTTTTTTGATTTCTAAAACCGCAGCTTCTGTGACTGATTTCACGTTTTCCAAGGAAGTCTTAAATGTTTAATTTTCGCTCAATCAAATTAATCGCTCTCGTCTTAGTTGCTCTGTTTTGGACAGTTGCGTGCTCTCCTCAATCTAACAACAATAGTGCGACCAACAATTCTGCCCCATCTCAATCGCTCAGTGTTGGCACCAACCCCTGGTCGGGTTATTCGGGTCATCACGTCGCCGTGAAAAAAGGCTTTTACGAACAAGCTGGACTCAAGATTCAAGACACGTTGTTTCAGTCCAACACCGAGGAAATTACAGCATTTCTGTCTGGTAAGCTCGATTTGGCTTGGCTGACGGCGGGAGATGTGATTCAAATGGCAGGGAAAGATCCTAACCTCAAGATTATCTTTCTGTGCGATTACTCCAATGGCTCAGATGGCATTATCGGACGCGGCATTAAAACGGCAACCGACTTGAAGGGCAAAACACTAGCTCGTGAGGATGTTCTGTTTGAAAAAGTCTTGCTGCGGGCGTACCTTGAACAAGGAGGACTGACCGAAAAGGATCTTACGATTAAAGACTTACCAGCACCCGACGCGGCGACAGCATTCAGCGCCAAACGAGTTGATGCAGCCGTGACTTATGAACCATTTCTCACCAAAGCAGCCAAAGAAGGCGGTGGCGAAATCATTTTTAGCACCAAAGGCACAAACTTAATCGCAGATGTTTTGTTGACCCGTCCCAATGTGATTGCAACTCGCAAAGCCGAATTGCTCTCGTTTATTAAAGCAGCCAATGAAGGAATCAAACTGCTGAAAGCGGGAGATGCGGATGCGATCGCTGCTGCATCTGGAAGACTGGGAATCAAACCCGAAGAACTTCGCGAACAACTGACTGGAATTACCCTGTTTGACATCGAAGGTAACAAGACGATCGGATTCAATGCTGAGAATCCTAACAACGCTATGAAGAGTTTTGAGTTGGTTGCAAAAGCTGCCTACGATTTCAAAACGGTTCCGCAGCCGCTTGATGTCAAAACGCTGTACGATGACTCTCTCGTAAAATCGCTCTGAGTAGGTGGGCTGAATTAAACAGAAGATGCCTTGTGCTGCCCTCTCCCTTTCTGTGTATACATAAATTGCTCTGAATCCCGATCGCTTGGGGTTCGCCCCCTCGTATCTTGAGAGAGTGCAGGGCTGATTAGGTGTCATCAGAGGAAAGCTGGAAGTATTGAACCGTCGTTTTGCTTCTAAATTTTGCTTGACGAGCAAATCAGGGTTGCAGCTTTTCTACGACGACCTTCAGTTAGCCCTGCCAAAATTGGGGGACTCTGACCCTGAGCAATGGCTTAAATCCTGAACCTCTTTCTGGCTCAAAGTCCCCCAATTTTGGGGGATTTAGGGGGCATAAGCCGACTCAAACGAAGCTACGAGGACTTGTGTGTACACCGTAGCCCTGCTGGGAGAGGGCTAGCAACGAGGGAGTTCTAATCGGGTGCAAGATCTCAGTCAACTCTGCGGGTGCAGGTTGGAAAAACCGTTTTTTAGCTTGGCTTGATCAGAGGGGCACCCTGGCTTTCTTCTCGCCTCCAGATAGTCGATGATAATTTGCTGATAGCGATCTTGACCAAAGATTTGATAATGCCCCGGATACACTGTTTGAATGGGAAGAGTTTGCAAGCGCTCATAGCTGGCAATGTAGGTGGGAATATGACTGCAATGGAGTTCATCTAACAGGTCGCCATCGTAAATCACATCACCAGAAAATAGATCGTGAGACCGCGAATCATACAGTCCAATACATCCGGGGGAATGCCCCGGTAGATGCAAAACTTCAAACGCCCGATCGCCCAAATCTAACACGTCGCCTTCGTGCAGAATTTGAGTCGGTTCTGCACCTCGCAGCGTATATTGTTCTACGGTGAATTCAGGATGAGGCAATAGCTCGAAGTGTTCTTCTAACACACAACCCTGGGCAGGTGAACACAACGCCTCGTAATCGTCTCCCGCTTGCAGCGCTTCGGCTTCAGCAGCATGAATGGCGCGATGCTCAAACTCGTGCATTCCGCCAGCATGATCAAAATGAATGTGAGAGGCGATCGCTAATAACGGTTTATCAATTAGCGAAGCAATATGGTGACGTAAACTAGAAACTCCCAAACCCGTATCAATGAGCAAATCCTGGTCGCGTCCTTTAATTAGCCACAAGTTAGCACGGTTCCACCAGTAGTAATGCGGCTCAGTGATTAAGTAAAGTCCGTCGTTGATCATTTGGGTCGAGAACCAGTGGTCGCAGACAGATTTACTATTCATCATTCTTTAAGCCCCTCGTGATTCAGTGATAGCTGAGATCTTGCACCCGCCTCTTCACTGCGATCGTGTCCCGCCCGTGAATGGAATTCCGGGCTAGCCTTGCGAAGTCCATTGAAAGGGACTGAATTGCCTCAATCCCTCGTTCAGTCCTTTGAGGGACTTCGCACCGTTAGACCGTGTTCAATCACGGGCGGGTGAATGCTAGCCACGAGGGCGTTCTAATCGGGTGCAAGATCTCAGATAGCCCTCATCAATACTATAACCAACCCGCGCATTAAGGCAGAGCTAGTCTAATGAGTGATGGTTGTCACCAGCATAGTCGGATCAAGGGCTTTAGAAATGTGGATAACATATTACAGGATATGAATCTGATACAGACACCACAAATTAGGAAGCTTTGAGAAGTTAAGCCCTACCAATAGCATTTTGTGCAGTAAATCGGAACTTTAATTTCTTAATCGCATAGATAAACTTAGGTAATTGCTTTAATGTTCTAATAAGTGATTTCAATCACCTACTTATGCGGTTCGATTTAAAAGCCTGAGCGATCGGGTGATCGGGATCTGAATGACAAACTCGGTGCCCTCACCCGGCGCTGAAAAGCAGTTCAGCTTACCATTATGCTTTGTGGTGATAATTTGGTAGCTGATCGACATTCCCATACCCGTCCCCTTGCCAATGGGCTTGGTGGTAAAAAATGGGTCAAAAATGCGCGATTGAATTGATTCAGGAATCCCAAACCCGTTATCTACGATCGTGATCTCTACCCATTGGCGATCACGGACAACGGTGCGAACCGTGATAGAGCCAGGAGGTTTCTGCTGATGGTCGTCTCGGCTAACACTCACCTCTTCTAAAGCATCGATCGCGTTTGACAAAATATTCATAAACACTTGATTGAGCTGCCCCGGACAGCACTCGACCAACGGCAACTTCCCATACTCTCGAACGAGGACGATCTCGGCACGATCGACGGTCGTTTTAAAGCGATGCTGCAAAATCAGCAGGGTGCTCTCAATTCCTTCGTGGATATCTACTGTTTTGAATTCTGCTTCATCTGTTCGCGAAAAATTTCGGAGTGACAGCACGATCTCGCGAATGCGATCGGTTCCCACATCCATTGAGTTGAGAATTTTAACAAAGTCTTTTTGCAGAAATTCGAGGTCAATTTCATCTGCTGTAGACTGTATCTCAGCAACCGGGTGCGGGTAGTGTTTTTGATAAAGCTGCACCAAGTTCAGGAGGTCTTGAGCGTAGTTTTGAGCATACGATAGGTTGCCATGAATAAAATTGACTGGGTTATTGATTTCATGAGCTACCCCAGCAACGAGTTGCCCCAAACTAGACATCTTTTCTTGTTGCACTAACTGAGTTTGGGTCTGCTGGAGTTGTTGAAGCGTCTGCTGAAGATCGTCAGACAAGGTTTCTGCCTGTTCACGAGCATCATTGACAGCGACCATTTGGGGCAACACTGTCCAGCAAGCGATCGCGACCCCAACAAATGAGAGCACCAGAATCAGAACCACCAAGAGATCCGCGCCTCTGTCAAATGACGCTCTAGTCGCGAGCACACTGCTAAACCAGCTAATGACAGTCGCACCACAGATGAACAGAATTAAAACAAACACCTGAACTGCAATAAAGTCCTGAAGGCTCTTCTGCTGCTTAGTGTTGTACTTCTGAATCCACCAATGGGGGTTAAGAACGTCCCACGAAATCCGGTTCAGAAGTTGGTCGCTCTTTAAGATGGCGATCGGCAGCAGTAGACCCATTAATAAGTCTTGGACTCCCCACGCAAGTCCGCCTACTACCAGCACCACTGTTTCCATACCACAAAAAAACAATGACCACCGAGGAAATAGAATG
>JBBRMC010000227.1:0-5949 GCA_038231055.1 Leptolyngbyales cyanobacterium | reverse complement strand
TCGAGTCTAAGCAAACGCTCGGATTTTGGATATCAGAATTAATCCAAAATCCAAATGAGTTAGTTTCTCGGAAAGCGAGTGTTATCTCTCACAGGAATCGCGATCGGCTGAAGTTCGTGCGAGTTCCAATCTTGAGACTGGTGTGACTCAAGGTTATCTAGAGAATAACCTTGGTTTCTTAGAACAACGATTGCGACCCAGGCTGCAACGAAAAGCGCAGTTAAGATAATCATTGATTAACCTCTTAAAATTTCGTATCCTTTAATATTAAGAAATATAACATAGATTAATCTAATACATTCCATGATCTTTTTGAGGTCAAAGAACGATCGCTGAGTACATAAACTGCATGAGTAGCGTTTTATACTAGTAGATGAGAGCTTATTGGATCAGGGTTTTAAGTTGAGAAAGCAGGGCATACTAAATCTGATCCTCTAGTCTCAGGGCTGATTTAACATCGGTTAGAAAGTAGTGAACCCTTCAAAATGCTGGCTAGTCTTGGCATAATTGATGCACGAATGAACAAGCCTATTAAAAAATCAGCCTCGATCGTCAAGCCAACTAAATTGGCTTCTTCTCAAGAATCTCAAATTGATAATATTTTTAATAAACTGCCGCCAGAAGCTAAGAATTGGGCAGAAAGCTTGCCCTGGAATCAGCGACGATATGTGCTTTCACTCTGCCACTTGCTCTGTGCAGCAACCCCTGATATTCAAGCAGAGTTTTTAGACGAATATACTGCCAATGGTTTAATCGCAAAGCTAGTCGAAAATCGAGAAGTCAAACAAAAAGTTAAAGACAATCTCAATCGATTTCATATTTGCACAGATTTAAGTGAAAGCCTTGTGAGAAGCTACATTCGACAATTCTATATTCACTCAGCCCAAGACGTTCGGAGAACGCCTGATTTGTTTCTAGAATCAGCCCTTCGGATTGTTGCCAGCACTGAAGAACGCAGCAATATCCTGAACTACATTTTAGGGTTTGAACTGATCAAAATGATGTTCAAAATGAGTTGGCTACAGCACGAAAAACTTTATCGACTACAAAAAAATCAAGAAGAGTTTATTGAGACGTATATCAAGCCTATTCGACACGCTCATCGAGTTAATCAAATCATTGTGCCGAGAGATGAGAAACTATTTTTCGCACGGCGAGACTACTTTGTGCAAAAACCCAAGCTTTCAGATAAGAAATTAGTAGAGTTAGCGATCGCTACCTTCACAACAGAAGTGACGACAAATTTTGGATTTTCAATCATTCGCCACGCTCATTCATTTGAATTTAACTATGACGACATCTTTTTCGACGAGCAGGAATCAACTTTTCTGTCTTAAAGAGCAAATCTAAGCAACTTTGCCTCCCCCCATTAGATAAAGCAACGCCATTCGCACCGCAACACCGCTCGTCACTTGCTGCGAAATCAAACTGAACTGGGGATCATCCATTAAATCAGAGCTAATCTCTACCCCTCGGTTAACCGGACCGGGATGAAGAACTTTGACCTCTGGATTACACCGCTTCAGACGATCGCGCGTAATGCCAAACTGCTGATGATATTCTCGCAAACTGGGTAAGAGGTGACTGGTCATACGCTCTTTTTGCAACCGTAGCGTCATCACAAAATCGGCATCCTCAAGAGCGGGGTCAAGCGTCCAGTGCAGAAAAAGCTGGCGAGGATGGTCGGCAGACCCCTCCTCTGAATCTGTGACGTAATCAGCAAACCACTTTGGCAGCAGTGTTGGCGGAGCCGCTAAATGAACTTCAGCCCCACTTGCTGTCAAACTCCAAATATTAGAGCGGGCAACCCGAGAATGGAGAATATCCCCCACGATCGCGATTTTCTTCCCCTTCAACAGGGACAACTTTGGCTGCTCAGAATCCAACAGGGTGCAAATAGTAAATAAGTCGAGAAGCGCTTGCGAGGGATGCTCGTGTTGACCGTCTCCTGCATTGAGAACGCCAACTCGCACCCCCAACCGATCCATTTCAGCGGCGATCGCTTGCGGCACCCCCGCTTCTTTGTGACGAATCACCATCATGTCGGTGCCCATTGCTAGATAGGTTTTTGCTGTGTCGAGAATCGTTTCTCCTTTCGACAGAGAAGAAGTTCCGGTGGCAAAGTTAATCGTGTCAGCAGATAGGCGTTTGGCAGCTAACTCAAAGCTGCTGCGAGTGCGAGTAGACGGCTCAAAAAATAGATTGGCGACGACTTGACCCTGTAGCGTTGGCACCTTCTTAGTTCGGCGCGACAGCACTTCTCTAAAGCTGCTAGCCGTTTGCAAAACGACATCATATTCAGCTTGAGAAAAGTCAGCTAAGGAAAGAATGTGGTGACGAGTCCAAACCATTGCAGGGGTGCATAAGAGAACAACTCACCATTCATAACGCAAAACGATCGCGCTCCTAACAACCAGTGACTAAATTTCTTTGAAAGAAGTATGCTTGTACTTATTCGACGATCGCTTCCATGACTCGCACTCCTTACCGGGTTAAGACATATCAAATCTCAAGCAATCTTCGTTTTGCAGCCGGGATTTGCAATCTAATCCGATCGGTTGAGTTAGGTCATTTGGTCGGAGCCTCAGGCGTTTGCTGGGCAACCTCAATTTGTTTGTTTTCTCTCGGAATAGTTGGCACAATTAAGAGATTAATCTACAGTCAAGGAAGCAATTCTAAACAAAGTTGACGAAAGTGCTCTCCACGTTGCTCAAAGTTTGGATATTGGTCAAAGCTGGCGCAGGCAGGCGATAGCAGAACGATTTGAGCAGACCGCTGTTTTGCCAGATCGCCCGATCGCTGCACGGCTCGTTCCATCGTCTCCACGATTTCATACTGACTATAACCAACCTGATCTAACCGTTGGGCGAAGCTTTTTGCTGCACTTCCAATCAGCAACACCGATGCCGCTTTCTCCTGGATTACTCTAAGCCACGCCGCATCTTCACCCATCTTAGCTTCACCTCCGGCGATCAAAATCGTCGGACTGTTGACCGCCGATAATCCGACTTCTGCCGCATCATAATTTGTAGCTTTGCTGTCGTTAATAAAGTCGATGCCTTGCCAGGTGCAAATGTACTCTAACCGATGAGGCACCCCTGGAAAGTTGGCGATCGCGTCCACAATGGCGGCTTTCTCAATTCCGGCAAGATGCGCGGCGGCGACTGCCATGAGGAGGTTTTGCTGGTTGTGAGATCCGGGCATTCGCAGGGTCTTGACTTCGACGATCGGAACGTTGTGAATGATCACCCAGCCGTTCTCAATATAAGCGCCCAACTCAGAATTGCCGATTAGCTCTGATCGACCTTTGACACTTGTCCAGCAAGCATTTGCTGCCACGGGATCGGATTGATTGATCCCCAAATTTCTCAAGTAGGGATCATCGCCGTTAAAAATCTGCTGTTTAGACTGGCGTAGGAGATGCGCTTTGATGTTGAAGTAGTTTTCTAATGTTTTGTGACGACTGAGATGATCGGGTGTGAAGGTTGTCCAAATGCCAATTTGAGGGGCAACAGTCGGAGCGGCTTCGATCTGATAGCTGCTCATCTCAGCGATCGCCCAATCAGGTTGAGGCTCTAACATGACAGCTTCACAGGCGGCATAGCCAATATTGCCAAAGGCGGGAGCGTGAAATCCGGCAGATTGAAAGATGGCGGCAATTAGGGCAGTTGTAGTTGTTTTGCCGTTTGTACCCGTAATTCCAATCCACGGACAGGACTGTAGATTTTGCCATGCTAATTCCATTTCCCCGATCGTTTCGATTCCCATTGCTCTCGCTTTTACCAGAGCGGGAACATCCCACGGCACACCAGGACTCACGACAATTAACTGCGGCGTTGCCACCTCTGGATTAAATGAGTTTCCAAGCGTGACGTGAATTCCTTCAGCATTGAGTTGCTGTTTTTGTTGTTGCAGGCTGTCAGATGTGCCCCGATCGCTGACCGTAACATCCCACCCGTTGCGCTTAAGTAATCGAGCCGCCGCATTCCCTGATTTTCCGAGTCCGATTACAGAAGCGTGAGGCATAGTCTGATTAAGATCAATGATTTTGCATTCTTTATCGTACTGCTTAACCGTTCCTAACAAGCGCTCGATCGTGACATGATGAACTCTATGCAGATAAAAAATTTCGCTAGAATGAGAAGACCGCTATATCCAACCTCAAAACAAGAAGCTCGGTGCTTTATTCTCTGTCAAAACCTTACGACTCTGTACCGTCCAATCTATCTGGTCAGATTAGATGAGCGGGCAGGAGACGTTTGCATCTTGGCAGGGGAAGAAATAGAAATTGTCATCACCCGTGATGGGGAATGGAGTTTTCAAAATGAAGCCTGATTTTAATGCTATGACCCGGAAGGAACTCAGAGCATACATCCTTGAGCATCGAGATGACGCGGAAGCCATTAGTGTGATCGTTGAGAAAATTAAAGCAGACCCCAACACCCATTGGTATAAACCTGAAGACACCGATCGATTTCCTGAAATCTTTGCAGAGCATCAAAAACGCCGAGAAGACGCTCGAAGAAATCAGGAAAACGGGTAGAGGGTTCGCTAACTTTTGACGATCGCTCCAAAATCTGCCAGAACTCGTGCATGATTTCGCAACACACCCAGTAAGTTAAGACGGTTTTGCTTAATTGCCGGATCAGAGTCCATCACTAGCACGCTATCTTCACCATCAAAGAATTTGCTGACCGCAGGAGCAATCTGACCCAATGACTCAACAAGTTTGGGGTAATCTTGTTGCCCTTGCTGAGAGAGGGTGACTAGCGCATCATAAAACGTCTGCTCTGATGCTTTTTGGAAGCGATCGGGATGCACCACTTCAGTAGGATCTAGCTGTTGGGTATCTAGAGTTCCTTGGGCAGCAAGACGAGAGGCACGATTCACCGTTTCATAGATGGCAGCAAGTCTACCGTCATCTCGAATCGCTTGCAGGAATTGGGCACGATCGCGCACATCTAATAAATTTCTCAGCGATCGCTCTGCATATTCAGGATCGTTCTCGCCAACTACTGCATTTACCAGATCATAATCGATGTCTCGATCTTCTCTTAGCAGAGTATGAACACGCTGTAAGAAGAACTCTTTCAACTGCTGTAGTAATTCTGAAGCAGAAACTTTTAACACATGAGCATAATTGCTAGAGAAATCACTAACAATCTGTTTCAAAAGTTGATAGAGATCGATAGTGAGATTCTCTGACCAAGTTATATTGATAACTGCATTCGCAGCCCGACGCAACGCAAATGGATCAGACGAGCCAGATGGAATCATTCCTAATCCAAAAATGCTGACGAGTGTATCTAGGCGATCGCTTAATCCTACTACCTGACCTGTGAGCGTTTGCGGTAAAGCGTCTCCCGCGCCACGAGGCAAATAATGCTCAAAAATCGCCGTGGCAACCGCTTCCGGTTCTTGGCTGCTGAGAGCATATTTCTGACCCATTACGCCTTGCAGTTCAGGAAACTCACCAACCATTTGCGTTACCAAATCTGCTTTGCACAGCAGGGCAGCGCGTTGAATATATGCGTTTGGCTCACCGGTGATCTGAAGCTGATCTGCAATTTGACTTGCGATCGTACAGATACGGTCAACTTTGCCTCGCACTGATCCCAAGTCGGCTTGAA
Organism: Leptolyngbyales cyanobacterium; assembly: GCA_038231055.1. Classification (GTDB taxonomy): domain Bacteria; phylum Cyanobacteriota; class Cyanobacteriia; order Leptolyngbyales; family Leptolyngbyaceae; genus Phormidesmis_A. The sequence goes on along the minus strand of JBBRMC010000227.1, from coordinate 319 downwards.
ATGTGACGGTTTCAAGCTTGGGTAGGTAGCGATCGAGCGGGACTTTACGATCGGCATCAAAAAAGAATTTACCGTCTGATAGACGCGCTCGAATCACGCGCTCGTTTCCGGCAGCAATGATGGCAGACTTTGCCGGATCGCCATTTGAGGCAGTGATGAAATAAGGCAACAATTCGCTAGAATCTTGACGTTTGCGAACCGGAAAGTAACGCTGATGACTCTCCATTTCAGTGGTGATGACTTCTGAAGGCAGTTCTAAAAATTCAGCGTCAAACTTACCCACAACAGCCGACGGATATTCTACTAAATTGGTGACTTC
>JBBRMC010000226.1:0-5979 GCA_038231055.1 Leptolyngbyales cyanobacterium | reverse complement strand
CAGACGTTATTCTCGAACGGATAAATCCGCTATCGCTATCATTAATATCAACAGCTTGGATTAGGTTACTCCAAACTTGGATTGAAACTTGGGGAATTGAAGATGCCCGATCGCTTTGGCTAACCGCAATTGCTCTGATTGCAGAACAGCCTGCATTCGTTTTAGATGAGCACTTAATGGCTCGATCTCAGCAGATGATTCAACAACTTAGTGATTTAAGAAAACAACCTCAGTCTAATCAATCAGACGTTATCGATAGTTCTATTTCAGTTTCAAATAATTCTTCATTAGTGTTGAATGAATCACAGGTATTCACAGATATTTCACCATCACAAGATGTTTTTTCAGCTTCTCATCTAGCAGTAGAGATTCCTCAAGCCACTAAATTCGCAGGGCTATTTTTTCTATTGCCATTAATGACCTATTTAGGGATGGAGTCTTTTTTAGAATCTAATCCTCACTTAATTGAATTCGATTTGCCTGGTAGATTGCTACATACGATCGCTCAGCGATTGATAATTCCTGAAGAAGATCCCGTTTGGGCTGCTCTACCTGAGTGCTTAAATCCTTACTCAGACGAAGCTCCGATCCGTTCATGGCTAACTTCAATGCGGCGCTGGTGTCGTCTCAATGCTGAAATGGGATTACACAACTTAGTGCAGCGATCGGGACATATTTCAATCACCCGCACCCACATTGATATCTGGTTTGAGCCGCAGCAAGCCGACATTCGGATTCGTCGAGTCGGGCTAGATCTTGATCCAGGCTGGGTGCCCTGGTTTGGGCGAGTCGTTGCGTTTCACTATACAGGAGCCGGATATGGAAATTGAGAATTCGGTTGACCGCTCGATCGTCACTCTTCACACCGTTGCGTTTGCCGCAATCGCTGACACGCTAGATCCGGCACTTCTCATTAATCCAACGTCTCCTGAGCTACAGCACTTATGCCACTATCAGACGATCTCCACCCGCGATCGCGCCCATTGGGTTGATACCCTAAAACTCTATCTTCGTCAACCTGCTGCCCCTGATCAGTCACTATTGAGATTGGCGAAATCATTATCACTGTCGATTGTTGAAGTGCTAGCGATCTCATTAGCGATCGCGGTTGAACAAGACCCGATCGCAGGTCGCATTTTAGCCTATCTTCAAGCTCCTCTCGGTGGTTCACGTCCCACTTTAGGGTTACTCTCTTTAGCGTTTTCACCCTTGTTGCAAAGGGTTTCTATAATCGATCGGCTGATGATCGGCAACGCGATCGCTAGTGGGTTGCTGCAACTGCTTAACGAATCGGCACCGCTACCAGAACAGTCTATTAAAGTGCCTCTCCATTTAGGGTTGGCGCTGCGAGGACACGATCGCTCCCTTCCCGATATGACGATCGGACTTGACGATCACGCCGTTCCGTTGGCGGCTTCTATGCTCACCGAGGCGCAGCGCTGGGCGACCAGTTTACAGTCGGGAACTCAGCGAGTCTTAGTGTTACGCACCGGGTCACAGATTGAAGGAAAATCGGTTGCTTGCGCGATCGCAGCACATCTCCAGCGTCGCCCGTTATTTATTGCGACCGATCAAACGGCTAACCTCGCTCCGTGGCTATTGCTTAGACACTTGCTGCCTGTCTTTTGCTATGACCTCGCTCCCGGCGATCGCAAGATTTTACCATCATTGCCGTTTTATCAAGCCCCCATTCTCGTCGTGTGCGGCATTGATGGCAATGTCGAAGCCCCTGCCGAGACGGTTCTCAATTGGGTGGTTCCCGTTCCCAATGCCGAAGAACGGCAGCAGCTTTGGCACCTCGCGATCGCAGACGAAACCCTAGCCGCCGAGTTAGCAAATCAACATCGCCACAGTAGCGGACGCATTGCCCAACTCGGTCGATTAACGCAGCACTATCAAATTTTGCAACACCACGACCAACCCAAACGAGAACACGTCCTTGCCGCCGCCTGGACTGGGGAAGGAGTCGGACTCGATGCCCTGGCTCAACCTCTTACCGATACGATTCCTGATGATGCCCTGGTGATGACCCCGGCTCTACGCGACGAACTCCAGATGCTATTTTTGCGCTGTCGTCACCGCGATCGTCTCGTCACCGGACTCGGACTTTCTGCCACAGTGCGCTATTGTCCGGGGGTACGAGCGCTGTTTGTGGGCGCATCGGGCACCGGAAAAACGCTAGCAGCAGGTTGGTTAGCCACCAAGTTAGGAATGCCGCTCTATCGTGTGGATCTCGCTTCAATCACCAGCAAATATATCGGCGAAACCGAAAAGAATTTATCCCAGCTATTATCACGAGCCGAACAAGCCGAGGTCGTCTTATTGTTTGATGAAGCCGATTCGCTGTTTGGTAAACGCACCGACGTGCAGCAAGCTAACGATCGCTTCGCTAACGCTCAAACTAACTATCTGCTTCAGCGCATTGAGTCGTTTGACGGCATCACCCTACTCACCAGCAATAGCCGCAGCCGCTTTGATTCTGCCTTTTCTCGCCGTTTGGATATGATCATTGAGTTTCCATTACCCCAAGCTGAAGAACGGCGATCGCTGTGGCATTCTCATTTAGGCGATGGTCATCAGCTCACGCAGTCTCAATTAAATCAGCTTGCCGCGACCGTCGATTTGAGTGGTGGCAATATTCGGAATGCGGTGCTGGCAGCAGCCGTGATTGCTCAGAGTCAAAGTCGCGCCATTACCTTTGCAGATGTGGTGCAGGGAGTTGCCAGTGAATATCGCAAATTAGGACGGCAACTACCCGCAGAATTAATCGGCGATCGAGCCAGTCTTCTTCATTCAAACTAGAAACTGTTATGGAACCCACGCTCACTCAACAGTCTGAATCGACTCAAACCAGCCAGCGGATGATCTCGTCGGACAATCAACTAGAGGGGCTAGAAACCGAGCAAGGGGCAACTGCGGGAATGCCGTTATTTTTGCAGCGATCGGGCACGTCTCAACCTGTGCAGCGAGAAGACAGTTTGCCCCCGGTTCCTAATTTTCAGCTTACGCCACCATCACTGCTGCAACCGACTGATCCGACCTCACGATATAGCCTGGGGTTGAATTACCATCTTGATCTAGACCCACAATTGGAAATTCAGCAAACGACTCAGCAACTACTAGATCCGGCTATTCTCAAGCTTCAACTGACGCAAGTTGATCTAACTGTACCGTCGTCTACTCCCAAACGTCCTCGTGCAGAAGCAACGCCTGCTGTGGTGCCAACTGAGCAGCCCGTGACTCCTCGATCGGCAACGGCTGGTGATCTCCTCAAAGGCGTTCTCAAGGTGCGAGAGGTTGACCAAGCGCTGACGACTTTAAAGACTCGTGTGGGCGATCGCGCCGAGGCAGACTGGCGACACCTCAAGTTGGGCGAAAAGGTTGGCGTGATCAGTGTCTTCACCGCCATCGGAGCCGGGGCAGTAGCGGGCATTATCTCCGATCCCGAAGCTCGACGGCTCTCTCTAGCTCAACTCAATGGACAAGTGCTGCCAGTGCCCAAAGTAGACTGGCTACATTTAGAGATCAATACTCAGGGCAACAATTTGATGCTAGGGTTTCATCTGGATGTCGGGCAACTGTTGCCGTCGGTTTTAGGATTTCACGCCTCGTCACCTAACGCGATCGGAGGGGTACCAGAGCCGTCAACATCCGTTCCAGGACAGCGAACGATTCAGCGTATGGCAACTCACACGGATGAGATTGCTCAGGACTCGATCGGGCAGCGCATCCAAGCAGCATCGGGTGGAGGCGACTCTTTAGACGCAGGCATTCAGCAGCATTTAGAACAAACTTTAGGAGCCGATTTATCCAGTGTGCAGATTCACACAAATGGTGAAGCCGATCGCTTGTCTCGCTCTGTGAATGCGATCGCCTTCACGACAAATCAAGATATTTTCTTTAGTGGTGGCAGTTATAATCCCCGATCGTCAGAGGGGCAGCAATTAATCGCTCATGAAGTAGTGCATACAGTCCAGCAAGCCAACGGATCTGTTGCAGGCACTCCGACCGCAGATGGTGTTTCGATTAGCGATCCGACTGACTCTTTTGAGCAAGAAGCCGATCGGATTGCTCATCAAGTGATGGCTTCTCCCCAACCTAATCAGAGAGAAACTGTCTCCGGTCAGCAATTAGCCCCAGTTGTGTCATCAACCGGCTCATCAATCCACCTTTCTAGAAAAGCGGTTGCCTTTATAAGAGACAGCGAAAAGGATTGGTTTGCAAGCGATATGAATCATTGGGCGGCAGACATGGGAAAGCTATCTACCACCAAGAACACCTTTGTCAAAGCGGCAATCTTTAATACTCAAAATAACAACCCTGAAGAGTATGTCACGATCGCTCAACGCAGTGCTTACTACGATGTGGTGGATGCATTAGCGGCAGAGGGGAGCCTGCCCAAAAAAGTCAGATTTTTTGGGGCTGCTGCTCAAGTCACCAATTCTAACAGTGTCGGCAGCATCGAAGGCATTACAGGTTGGAGCCTTCATTCTAAACAGGCAATTCAAATTCTCAAAGATGTCAACAAAATCCTATTTGATGCCAATATCAAGGTGATCAATCGCCTAATGAGCCGAGGCAAGCCAACTGATCCTAAACAGCCTGACTCAACCGACGCGTTATCACCGATGCAGTTTGACCTCAACATGGTCGATGTAGAACAGAGCATTGTAGAAACTTATCTGAAGGGCAAAACAGCAGATTTGACCGATGAAGCCATCAAAGATATTAACGACGATCTGAATTTCAAAGGATTGATTAGAACGATCGGAGAACACACGCTGGCAAGTCCTCAACCGTTGAATTGGGCAAAAGCAGCGCTCGGCAAAGACACCTTAGACTTTATGCAAAAAGCAGACCGAGTGGCGATCGGAAAAGCACTTGTTTTCTCGCTGCACGCCAACACGTTTGATGAATACAAGGCATACATCAATGACAACGCTACGCCAGTCGATCATTTAAAAGATGATTATCGCAACGCATTCTCAATGGGAATTAATCCTAAATAACCGAATAGGAGCGCTGTATGGTCGCCACATTTGAACCTAAAAAAGAGAGCGAACTCACGTCTAAGACAACGCCAGTATCAAAACCTGCAACTGAATCAGGAAGCGCTGCGGGAATGCCTTTATTCTTGCAAACTGCAAAGACTGTGCCGGTTCAGACTGTGCCTGATCTTAAGGATACTACCGCAGACGAGGCAGAAAGAATTCGCAAGCTAAACGAGAATTATGCGATCGCGCTGGCTGCTAAAAACTGGCAACTCACGGCTGAACTGCTGAACGCGTTTAGTGCTAGCGATATTCAGACTAAGCTGGTTCCTTTGTCACGAGGCGAGATCGGAGCGATTCATCAAGGCGCGATCGATAATCCTAAAGTTGGGGGCGAGTCGCAAGTTGCCAATCTGACTCGCGCGGTCTATCTCGATCTCAACTACGAAAATGCTCTCAAAACTGGGGCTTGGGGCGATGCAGCGACCCACCTGAATGGTTTCAACGAGACAGACATCAATAGTCGAGTGCAAAAACTCGATCCTGTGCAGTTAGCAAAACTCTACGCTGCTGCTAAAACCAACGATCGGATCACACGAGCCATTATTGCCAAAGGCTTTACCCTTTCAGGTGAGGACTTTAGAGCGTTTCTCAAACAAGCCACTGCATCTGGCATTTTTGCAGATCTTTCTAGCAAGCTAGCGGCGGTTCAAACTAACAGCATCACGAAAGAAGTGGTGATTCCAACTACGTTGCTTAAACCTGCCACGAATACGATCGCCGATGATTTCAAACGGGCTAACGAACTCTACAATCCGGTTGGCATTGAGATTGAGCAAGGAAACCCCGTCGAAATTAGCGAAGCAACGACTAAATTGCTGATCGGAGCCGATGAGTCGCTCGATGAGTTTACGGCAAATGATGCCACGGCTGAAGAAATAAAACTCGTGGAGGAAAATCGGCAAAAGGGACGCTTGACGGGCTATTG
>JBBRMC010000225.1:0-5994 GCA_038231055.1 Leptolyngbyales cyanobacterium | reverse complement strand
GCAGTCGAACCTCAAGCAGGATGGCGACAGGTAAGCGTCACCTCCCAGCGCTGCAAAGCGGACTTCGTGGAATTTATTCAGCATCTGTTGAACACCCGCTATCGACAAGCCGAGACAGTCCATCTGGTGCTGGATAATCTCAACATCCATTTTGCGAAAGTATTTGTGGATGTGTTGGGCAAGCGCAAAGCCAACCGCCTGCTCAAGCGAGTCGTCTTTCACTACACGCCCAAACATGGGAGTTGGCTAAACTTAGCAGAGGTTGAGATTAGCATCCTGGGTCGGCAGTGTCTCAACCGCAGAATCCCGACTGAAGCGGAACTAAAATCTGAAGTAGAGGCATGGCAGGCGGAGCGAAATGCCCAAAATAAGATGCTCAACTGGTCTTTTACAAAAGCAGCGGCAGACCAGAAACTAGGTGGACACTATGTTGCATAATTTATGTCCCGCACTACTAGAAGGATTTCAAGAAGAGCGAATTCTTAAGGAGCTTCAAACCTACAAAAGCCGTCTTCGCTTTGAGTCGTTGCGAGACGATTCAGAAAATTCTGTATCAATAACGGAAGCGAAACTGCAAACTAAAGCAGTAGATTTAGCGGAAGAGTATCGTAAAGAAAGCACACAGACCATTAAAAATTTTGTGGCAGATTTTCTATCTTTAATTGTGTTTTTAATCCTTATTGTAAAAGGTCAAACTCAGATTAAAAACTTGAAGCAATTTCTAAGTGAATTATCTACAGGCTTGAGCGATTCCGCAAAAGCATTTCTGATTATTTTAGGAACTGATATTTTTGTAGGTTTTCATTCTTCTTATGGTTGGGACGTGGTTTTGAATGGCGCTCTATATCATTATGGATTGCCTGAAAATAAGCAGTTTATTGGGATATTTATTGCTACGTTTCCGGTCACTCTCGATGCGATCAGCAAGTATTGGATCTTTCGCTATCTTAATCGGTTGTCACCTTCCGCCGTAGCTACTTACCGCGCAATGAATGAATAGTAGATATTAATGCTGCTCTATTATGCAATCTTGGCGATCTTTGTCATCGCGCTATGGTCTGCACCAAACTTACAAATCGCATCGCAGTGCTGACGAAGCTCCGAAAAAAGAATGTATTGAATCGGAACATTTTGCCGTTTAATTGACGGACGTTTAAGTTGAAGAACGACCTCTCTTTCACGCTGGTTGGGAGCGACTAGAAAGAGCGTTCTCAGATCGTGCGGAAACGAGACAGCAAGATCACTCAGCCTCAAAATTCCAGAGTAAATTGAGGTGCTTTTCTCAACTTCAAACGCGCTGATCACTCGATTCGTTCCTTTTTCTAGCCACAACACATCAATTAGGCTAATTGTGTTAAATGTATCTTGGTCAGTCTCCATCTTTGGTAAACAGGGAACGCAGAGAAACGAGAACTTCGTATCGCAATAGGTTTTAGAGCGATCGTTACTTGCAACTACAGCGTCATATCCTAAAGCGTGACCAATCTTGAGTAAATGGTACTGCATTTCTGTATGCAAGTCTTCTTCTTGCTGCTCTGATAAAACTTCTGCATGGCGTTTCTTTAGCAGTTTCTCAACTTTACTCTTTTGCGCTTCATCTAGCGCTGAAGCGCCTTCAATGAGAAGTTTATTTGCGCCAATCTCAAATAATAATCCTGAGATCGCACCCAAATCAGTCGATAACTCATTTCGGTGTTGAGCGTTGACTTGCAGAATCACTTCTCGCATTTTCAGATAACTTTCCCAAGAACCCAGTTTCTGTTTCTCGTTGAATAGCGAGTTAAATCCATTGACGATCGCAGTATTAAAGGGCGGAAGGATAGTTGGATGTAAAAAATAGAGAATATTGGCAACCGAAGGACCTAAACCCTTGATATTTCTAGACGATAGTTTGATGATTTCCTTAACAAGCTGCTCTTCTTTGGTCGCATTCACACAACTTTCTAAAAATTGACCAAAGGCAACTTTGTTTGCTTCAGTTTCATAAATATCGGGAATACGAAGTTTGGGCTTCCAATAAAACGGATGCGCTGCTCCCTCGAAAACTTGCTTTTGCTCAGTGATGCAGGACAACACAAACTCCAGCGATGATCCTTTAAAGTCGTTGCCAAAGCTGCCAGTTTTGATGTCTTGAATCACATTCAGTACGCCGCGACGAATCGATCGAAACGCCTTCAACCGATCCTCATTATTGATAAACCAAGTATTGTAGACAGACTCAGAATCTTGTTTATATTGACGAACGACGTTCAGTAAATCAGTCATCTACACTGTAACCTCGCATAAAAAAGCAGAATGCTCAATCAATGCATTCTTGCTCCTTATTATGCCTCAGAAAATACAGGGAGGCGGACTGATTTAGCGTAACTTATGCTACTCAGTCTTGATTAAGAGTGGTTCTGATGCGCCTAATCACTGAAACGGATGCGACGCAACGACATGGCATTAAAGGAAACAACGACGGTTGAAACGCTCATCAGTATTGCAGCAATTGCTGGTGTCAATAGAATTCCGAATGGGTAACCGACTCCTGCCGCTAAGGGAATGGCAATGACGTTGTACCCGGCTGCCCATAACAAGTTCTGAGCCATCTTGCTGTAGGTCGCTTTCGCAAGTTTAAGCGCGTAGGTCGCATCCAGTGGATCGCTTTTAACTAAGATTAAATCAGCAGACTCGATCGCGACGTTGGTTCCCGCCCCGATCGCGAGTCCTAGATCGGACTCGGTTAAAGCAGGTGCATCATTGATGCCGTCGCCCACAAAGGCGGTTGGCTTCTCAGCTTTGAGCCGATGGATCAGCGCAGCTTTATCTTGTGGTAAGACACGAGCGTAGTAGCGATCAATCTGCAGGTCTCCAGCAACAGCCTTGGCAACCGCTTCGGCATCGCCTGTAATCATCACCACCTGCACATCCATTTTCTGTAGTTTTACAACCGCTTCTCGTGCAGATTCCCGCACCTGGTCTGCTAACCCAAACAGGGCGACAACTTGCTTGTCGTCCATCAAAACGATCGCGCTTTCACCACGAGATTCACGCTCTTGCAGTCCCTTTTCCAATGCTGGAGGAAACTGCAATTTCAACTCTTGAACCCATTCTGGTCTGCCGACCCGATAATGCTGACCATCCACCACGCCTTCAACGCCCTGACCAGGAACTGCTTTGAAGTCACTGGCTTTTGAGAGCTGGAGTTTGCGGTTGCTGGCTTCTTCCACGATCGATTGTCCGAGTGGGTGTTCTGATAAAGATTCTAGGGAAGCAGAAATACTCAAAGCTTTTAACTCATCGATACTCTCTGTATAAATTTGTTGTACGCCAAAATGCCCGGTTGTCAATGTCCCCGTTTTATCGAATGCGATTGTTTTAATGCTTTTAGCTCGTTCAAACGCTTCTCGGTTTCTCACCAGGATGCCATTTTTAGCAGACATCGCAGTAGCATTGACCAACACTAAGGGGACTGCTAACCCTAACGCATGAGGACAAGCAATCACCAATACAGTCACCGCACGACTCACTGCAAATGTGAGATCATCTGGTTTAACAGATAGCCAAACGACAAATGCTAGCGTAGCGATCCCGATCGCAATTAAAGTCAGCCAATAAGCAAGTCGGTCGGCGAGTGATTGAAATTTACTTTTAGATGTTTGCGCTTCCTCAACCATCCGCATAATCTGACTCAAGGTTGTGTTATCTCCGGTACGAGTCACCTTGATTGTCAAAGCACCCTCGCCATTGACTGCTCCAGCGATCGCTTCGTCCTTGGCTTTTTTGACCACTGGGCGCGACTCCCCAGTTAGGAAAGATTCATTGACGTTGGAAGTACCCTCGACGATCTCACCATCGATTGGGACTTGTTCGCCCGGACGAATCAGAATCAGATCTCCCTCAACTAACGTACTTACTTGGACATCTTCACTCTGCCCATTCATCTGCTTGTGAGCAACAGAAGGCACTAATTTTGCAAGTTCTCCTAGCGCATTGCTGGCTCCCAGCACAGAAGCCATTTCCATCCAGTGACCGAGCAGCATGATATCAACTAAAGTTGCCAATTCCCAGTAGAAAGAGTCTCCTTTCAATCCGAGAGTTACTGACACACTGTAGACAAACGCCACAGTGATGGCTAGAGCAACCAGCGTCATCATGCCAATTTTACTGCGGAGTTCGTAGTAGGCTCCTTTCAGAAAAACCCAGCCACCATAGAAATAAACAATTGTTGAGAAAAAGGGAATCACCCACTTCGCACCCGGAAACTGAATGGCTTGATAATTCAACCAAGTCTGAAATATTGGCGCAAAGTAGAGAATGGGCAGCGTTAGAAGGAGGCAAATAAAGAAGCGTCGTTTGAAAATCTCTGGGGTGTGTCCAGCATGTTTATCGTGTCCAGCGTGTTCATCATGACTGGGCTGTTTACCTTGACCACCCTGCTTGCCCTTCGGGTCAAGGTCAGGTGGATTCTTTTTAACTTTCTTTCCGTGTTCATCGTGCCCACTGTTTCCCGACTTGGGTTGGGTTTGCTGATGATTATGGTGATTGTGGTTCATAGATGAATCCTCCTGGTTTGCTGGGATGCTCTGACTGTCAAATTTACAGATGATGAAGCTAGGGCGAAATTTTAGATATTTACCAAGCTTCCACGACACAAGATGCCTAGCAAGTCGAATATGTAGCGATATGCAGATTTAAGACAAAACACGCGATCGCAGAACTAAAATCAGCCTTTCAGAATACCTTTATTCAAGTTTTTCGATTTTCATTGACTGCTCACTCCATCAGTCATGCGTCCGCTCATTTCACTGGGACGAATGCGGTAGATTGCAATGTCTTCCGCACGTCCCCAGGCATCGATCCAGGTTCGATTGAGGGCAGGCGAAAGCGTTGGATTTTGCGCTTTGATGAATTGCATTGCCTGATCGATGTCTGGCTGCTCAGTGAGGCGATCGGCGCGACCCGTGACAACAACACTGCGCCAATGGAGCGGATCGTGAACTTCTTCGACCTGTAAGCAAACTTCTGGGTTTGTACCCATGTACTCGGTCTTCATTCCTTCGGTTGTAAAGAGATAGATGTCTGAGTCTTTGAGGTAATAGTGCATGGGCACAACATATGGGTGCCCTTCGCCTACACAGCCGAGGTGTCCATGTCCTACCTTCTGCAAAAGATCTTGGATCTCTTTTGAATTCATTTCATCAATATCTAACATTACTGTTCTCCATCGCTGATTTAGAATCCTCGATCGCCACTAAAATTCTCTGATACACAAAACCTTCCTCAATGCCAAGAGGAGCGAGATTGAAAGTGTTTGTCAGTCCTTGCACTCACACTGACTGTAAGAAAACAATCTGAGAAACTTATGAGGAGGTGAGAAAAGTCCGAGCTTTAGAACTTTATGGCGAATTAAGATTCCGTTGGTCTGAAAATAGCGCTGGAGTCTCCCGCAGAAAAAATACAGGCACACCCAGCAACTTTAGACTGATGCAAAGCTTCTGATGCAGATTGATAGAGAGAATGTAAATCCATTCCATCTTCTGGATATTGACCAATTCCAGCGCTAAATGTGATCCGAAATTGAGTCTGCTCAGGATCAACAAATTGTCTGTGGTAGAGCCTTGCTAATAATTGAGTCAGCCTTTGAATGCCGTCTGCTTTGGTCGTGCCAAATAAGGCGACCACAAATTCATCGCTCTCCCAGCGAGCAACGACTGCATTTTGCCTAAAAGTTTGCCGGAGCAACTGTCCCCACTGACGCATCACCAGGTCGCCAGTGCTATACCCGTGACGATCGTTGATCTCTTTGAGATTGTCTAAATCTAGAACTGCTAGACAGAGCGGCTGAGCCTGTTGATTGGCAAGTTGCAGGTATTTGTTTAAGTCTTGGGTTGACTTATGGCGGTTGGAGAGTTTGGTCAAATGATCAGTTTCAGCAGCATTCTGAAGGAGTTTGATCCGCTCCAGTCGATTGACGACGCGACTGACCAACTCTGGACCCACGATCGGCTT
>JBBRMC010000224.1:0-6010 GCA_038231055.1 Leptolyngbyales cyanobacterium | reverse complement strand
TCAGGCTGATCTGACACAACTAAAGTTGAACAGATTAATACATCCTCAACCTTAATTCTGAGTTGCTCGATTCATCTTAAGAAACTGAATGGGCACTCGATCGCCCACTTTTAAGCCTAACTCTGCTGCCCGTCCACCGCGTAGCTCAATCACCTGATCAATCGCATCGCTCGTCGAACCATAAGTCGGACATGGATCAGAAGTGCAGGGCGGCACATTCGCAGCGATCGACTTGACGATCCCTTTATTGAGAAAAACCATATCCAGGTTGATCAACGTGTTTTTCATCCAAAACTGCGTCGGTCTTGCGGGGCTAAAGACAAACAGCATTCCTTGATCGTCTGCCAAGCTGGTGCGACCCATCAAGCCAACCTCCTGTTCTTGCGGAGTTTTGGCAACCTCTAGCTGAATGGCTTGGCGAGCGATCGTCGCCTGAGCGGTGATTGGCAAGCTCTGTCCCAAATCGGTGCTGGCTTGAATGATGGGCGATGACTGAGATGCAGCTTGAGAGATAGGTGCCGGAGAACAGCCCATCAGCAACAGCCCTAACCCTAACCCAAGACATCGACAGCGGTAACTTGAGAATTGAGTGAGAATAGCTAACACGTTGGTTGATCCTTCACGCTTCACGCAACACATATCCGACCCCTCTCACCGTCTGAATCAACCGCTTCTCGCCCTCATCTTCAATCTTCAGGCGCAAATAGCGGATATAGACTTCAATCACATTCGATTCGCCTATAAAATCATAGCCCCAAACATTTTCTAAAATTTGTTCACGAGTCAGCACTTCACGCGGATGCTCCATCAAGCACTTGAGCAGTTCAAATTCTTTCATGGTCAGGTCGATCGCCCGCCCATTGCGCAGCGCTTGGCGAGTCGAGAGATCTAACACTAAATCTCCAAACCTTAACTGCTCTGCACCCGGAGCATCAACTTTTAGATAAAGCTTGACTAGCTTTAAAAAATCATCACTGCGGTAAGGTTTGAGAAAGTAGTCATCGGCTCCGGCTTCTAAGCAAGCCACTCGATCGTCTACCGCATCGCGCGCCATCAGCAGCAAAACAGGGGTTCGCATCCCCGTGCCGCGCAAATGATTGCAAAATGACAGCCCTGATTCTCCAGGCATCATGCGATCGACCACAATCAGAGCCGGGTGCCGCTCAACGGCTTGGCGTAAACCACTAGCCGCGTCATGAGCCACGATCGTGTCATATCCAGACTCCCGCAGGTCTAAACTCACGCTGTGAGCAAGAGTCTCGTCGGTTTCGACAATCAGAACGCATGGGTTGTAGTCAAGGGTCGCAATACTCATAAAACCTGAGGAATAAGAAGTTTTAATCTCAGCACCGTTGTAACACGTCTGGCAACAATGGGGGTTAAGTCGGCTTAGCGACGTGAGGCAAGCCCCATCCTAACTTCTCTCGCAGTAAATGAAAAAACTCTGGAGGGCGGAGGCGCACAAAACGAGCTAGATAGGGCGATCGCTGGACTCGTACACAATCATCTTGCGATACATAGCATCCTGCATTGCCGTCGGCAGTCATCACCAATTGGTTGGGATTCGCGGGAAAAATCGTGACAGGCTCACTGTTGGTAAATACTAGAGCACGAGACGCGAGAGAATGAGGACAAATCGGCACCAAAATCATCACTGGGAGTCCGGGTGTAATCACAGGTCCTCCAGCCGAGAGAGAATAAGCCGTTGAACCTGTTGGGGTAGACAAAATAATGCCGTCTGCTGCGATATCTACGCGGGTATGTTTGCCAATTTCAACCTCAAAGTGGCACATACTCGTGAGGGGTTCTCGATGCAGCACCATCTCATTCAAGCAGAGGGCTTCCCACAAAACGGTATGGTCTCGAAATACTTGCACATGAAGCATGGTGCGGTCTTCGACTTGATAATGACCAGCTAAAACTGCCTCGATCGCATCAGGCAACTTTTCTAACAAGGTCTCGGTGAGAAACCCCATGTGCCCGGTGTTGACTGCCAAAATTGGCACATTGCACGGAGCCACTTGCCGAAACGCAGACAGAACAGTGCCGTCGCCTCCCAAAACCACTGCAAAGGTCATCGAGTCGTCAAATCCTGGAGGAGATAAACGATCGATGGGAGTGTGACAAACTGGGCTTCCTGGTCTAGAGTAGCCTAAAATTCCTCCGGCTCCGGTCGCAAGAGCCACCTCCCAACCGCGCGAAGTCAGCATATCTTTTAGCTCTTCAGCCGTTCGACACGCGATCGGTTTATCGTCGTTGTAGATAATGCCAGCTTTAGGCACGCGCAGAAGTCCGTATCACAGCAAGAAACCAAGTAGTGGAAATATATCATTCTGTAGGGAAATGAGGCTTGAATGGTCTGCAAACCTCATTTCAACTCCTCAGAATCTGGGGTAGATTTTGCCGTCTTTAGCAGTTGGCTTTTTCTTCTTCTTAATCTGAGCTTGAGCGACTTCGACTTCTTTTAACTTCTTGAGAATTCGACCGAAGTAGTCTTGCATATACGCTTCTAGGGTCGTCATGTCTTTCGGGTCTAGCCCAAACGTTTTATAGACATCTTCCATCGGAGCGTCTAGAGGCTTGCCAGTTGCCACCACTTCGGTGAAGGTGAATCTATCGGCAATGTTCCACGTCCATTGAAAGAAGCGGGCAAAACTAGCAAAGGCGCGCAGCAAGCCGATCGGCATTCGAGACACTCTTGCTTGTTTACCAGACATTCGTTCGCACAGGCGAATGATTTCATAAGCGCCCCAAGCTCTTGACCCCACGACTGGAAACATCTGCTTCTCAGTTTCAGGTACTTTGAGGGCTTGCACTGCAAACTTTGCAATGTCTTGAGTATCCATGTAGGCGATTGGAGAGGTTTCACCCATCACCCAAACCGCTTGCGACTCTAGAATCGGAATCGCATATTGACCGATCAAGCCTTGCAAAAATCCGCAGGGACGCAGAATTGTGTAATTTAGCCCTGACTCTGCTAAAAGCTTTTCGGTACAGGCTTTAATCTCCATCAATGGGACTTTGGGAAACTTTTCGGCATCCAAAATAGAGAAGAAAATATAGCGATCGACTCCAGCCGCTTTTGCCGCCTGGATAAGATTATTTTTTCCGTCCCAGTCTACTTGTCTAATGCTCAGAGAATCGGTGGCGCGGGCAGTTGCCGCATCTATAATTGCTGTCACACCTTCCAATGCCGCCGGAAGAGTTTCAGGTTTACAGATATCACCCGTTACTAACTCTGCGCCCCACTCCTTCAAGAAGGCAGCCTTTTTGGGACTCCGCACCAAACACCGCACCTCGTACCCTTCATCAAGAGCGCGACGAGTCACCTGTCTTCCTAAAGTGCCAGTGGCACCCACAATTAATAAACTCATGAGGAATTCGTGACGAATTGTTAACTTTTTGTCAGATTCTATCAGAAATTTTGACTAAATGGAAAATCTTCCCCATTCAAATGAGATTCCCAGGAGAGTCGTTACAATCCTAACCGATTGGCAGTGGGCAACGATACCATCCTTAGAAAAACTGAGTTAAAGCATTCATAGCCTTCAAACTACCGAACGGTTTAGGGTCTATTAAGCTACTCTGAAAGCAGCATTCTGTGCTGACTTAGTTAATAGAGTTCAGCGTTACAAACTTTTATGAGTCAACCAAATCCTGTCTCTACAACTGCTGCGATCGAGGGCGATCAACGTCAGCCTTCTGATGAATTGAACTGCACGATTCAACATCCGGTCGATTTGATTCAGGTGCGTCAGCTTCACCGAGACTTGATCAGTGTTGAGAAATCGCAGCGCATGGCAGAGTTTTTTGCACTATTAGGAGACGCTAATCGGTTGAGAATTCTCTCGGCTTTAGCCACCCAAGAACTGTGTGTGTGTGACCTTGCTGCTGTCGTTAAGATGAGCGAGTCAGCGGTGTCTCATCAATTGCGATCGCTCAGAGCAATGCGGCTAGTTGGTTATCGCAAACAGGGACGCAACGTTTTTTACTCGCTTAAAGACAACCATGTGTTTAACCTTTATCGAGAGGTTGCTGAACATTTAGACGAATCAGAAGACTGAAGGATAAAGGGTCAAAGCAGAATTCCTTGACTTCTTCCCTTTTCCTTGCGTCTTAATCGTTTACTCTTCGCCGCCTTGAATTTTAAGCAGCAAGAACCCTAAGGCTAACCCTACCGGAATCAAGGTAAACGCTAGAATGGCAGCGTTGAACATCTCTCCAGACATTGATCGAATCCTCCTAACATGAATTTTATGGGTCGATCGACCTGACCCCAGTTTTGTAAGCAAGTGCGTTTACTGAGTGAGTATCTAAACCTGCACAAAGTATTGTAAACCAGTTCAGTAGCGGGTTTTCTGTAAAAGGCTTTTTGAGTCTATGAATCGTGTTCGTTTGGTGATTCCCGTGGGCGATCCGGCAGGAATCGGGGCAGAAGTAATCTTAAAGGCGTTGTCGGATGCGACGGTGATCGAGGGCGCAGAGGTGACGCTTGTCGGCAGTCACTCTCA
This sequence comes from Leptolyngbyales cyanobacterium, assembly GCA_038231055.1. Classification (GTDB taxonomy): domain Bacteria; phylum Cyanobacteriota; class Cyanobacteriia; order Leptolyngbyales; family Leptolyngbyaceae; genus Phormidesmis_A. The sequence goes on along the minus strand of JBBRMC010000224.1, from coordinate 1,499 downwards.
GCTTCAGCAAGCTTATTGCTGTTTGTCTCCGCTCTGCGAGTTAGCCAATCCAGCTCACCTCAATGTTCTAGACATCCAGCTAGATTCAGATTCAGAGCGGCAGATTTCTCTAGGAGTCGGCAACGCGGCTAGTGGAGAGGCGAGTTTCCGATACTTAGACGCTGCGATCGCTCACACCCTGGCTGGAAAATTTGAGGCAATTGTGACGGCTCCGATCGCTAAATCTGCCTGGAAAGCAGCCGGACACCTCTACCCAGGGCAAACTGAGCTATTGGCAGATAAAGCTGGAGTTAAGCGATTTGGGATGTTGTTTGTGGCACGATCGCCTCATACTGGCTGGATGCTGCGAACTCTATTGGCAACGACCCACATTCCTCTCAGGCAAGTAGCAGATGCCCTGACTCCGGACTTGATGACCCTCAAACTCGAACTACTGATTGAAACGTTGCAGCAAGAATTTGGGATTGAACAGCCCCGAATCGCGATCGCGGGTCTAAATCCCCACAGTGGCGAACAAGGGCAACTCGGACGCGAAGAACAGGATTGGCTGTTTGACTGGTTAGAGCAGATGCGCGATCGGTTTCCTCAAGCCCAACTCGACGGACTGATTCCGCCTGATACGCTCTGGGTAAAGCCGGGGCAGGCTTGGTATGGGGCAAACTCGCCCATAATCGCTCATGATGGTTATTTAGCGCTTTACCACGATCAAGGACTGATTCCCGTCAAACTGATGGCATTTGATCGGGCGGTCAACACCTCGATCGGACTCCCGTTTATTCGCACGTCACCTGACCACGGCACAGCGTTTGACATCGCGGGAAAGGGATTGGCGGATGCGACCAGTTTCAAAGCAGCCATTCAACTCGCGATCGAACTGGCACAGCGAAGACGACTGTTTGAATGGGTCTAATTTGCGGACTAGTGTTTACAGTAAAAAGGCAGTGTCTTCCCCATAAAGTCAGATTTTGATGACATTCGTGACACTTCTTAATATAATTTAAGAGTGTTTGCCATGAAGATAGAGTTTATTCCGTATAAGACACTACAAAGCGCGTTTGTAGCAGACATGGGGAAAATAGCTTTTATCAGCGTTTAAGTTTTGACACTGTTCACTTCATTATTTACAGGAGAGAGACAAAATGGTTCAGCTAGCTCAATACTCTCTAACCATGATTCAAGATGAGGTTCGCCAACTCGTAGAGAAAGGAGTGGTTAACCGTCAGCAGCCAATCTATAGCCTCTGCAAGCACATTCCCTCGCGTGAATGGGTTTGTATGGAGTGTGAATTAGAAAAAGCCGACTTTTTGTTGCGCGATCGCATCGGCGATCTGATGGGTCACGAAACTTGGGACAATGACTAAAACGTCGATCGTGGTTCAATAGAATGCGATAAATGGCACCTCTACCCGATGCTGTAGAGGCATTTTGATAGAATGCGTCCCACGGTTACGATCGTAAGCGATGGGTCGCATTCAAACGTAGAAGTGATAGTCATAGTT
>JBBRMC010000223.1:0-6020 GCA_038231055.1 Leptolyngbyales cyanobacterium | reverse complement strand
CTGACTGATCGAGTCACGCCACTCTGTTGAGGGTGATTGAGAACCGCGCTATTTGGGGGCACGAAAGCCTGCTTTCTCGGCATCGGCGGCGGTCTTAAAACACATCTCAGGCTTCGTGTCGCTGTAGCCTTTCGAGTTTGGAATGTGGTAAATCTTTTTATCTCCTTTGACGTTGCCCTTGACGGGTTCATCCGCCGCGCATTGGGTGCCCTTCGGCTTCATCCCTCCGCCTGCCGTCATGGCTCCGGTTGGAGTTTTCATTGCTCCGGCGGGAACTGCCGCGATCGAGGGTTTCGCGACTGAAGGACTCTCAGCAGCGGGGGTCGCAGACTGGGCGACGATCGCAGAGGCAGGCGTAGGCTGAGTGCTCGCAGCCGGAGCAGAGGCTTCTTCTTTGCCGCAACCAGAAAGGATGAGTGCTGCGATCGCGACTGGAGCAACTGCCCATCGTAAAGAGTGAATATTAACCATGATTGAATCTTCGCTGGATGAATGGAGGTTAGTGTATCGTTATTTCAGCCCATTGGATCGGCTACATCCTTAATTCAGAGTGCTGGTTGCTCTTGTCGCATCTACTTAACTTCTTGTTCATACTTTCGTCATCCTCACTTGGCAAATCTAGGAGTATAAGAGAAGACTTCATCCCCTAAAATCTTCCACTGAGAAGACCTTGACCGAGCATTATGGACATTGACCCAATGGATCTGATTCAACCCGATGACCCTGAACCAGATGCAGATAAGGCGCTGGCTCAAGAAAAACGCAAGAGTCGATTAAACACCGCCGTGGCGATCGCCGTTGCCTTACTTGCCACCTTTATCGGGGTGTGCAAAATCAAAGACGACAATATCGTGCAGGGAATGCAGCAGGCACAGGCAGACCGGATTGATGACTGGTCGCTCTATCAAGCCCGGAATCTTCGATCTGAAATTGCCAAAGCGACGATTGCTCAACTGCAACTGCAACTTCTCTCACAACCGTCTGCCAATCGAGCCGCTTACACTCAACAGATCAAAACCTATCAAGACCTGGTAATCAAGGAAGACCAGGAGAAAGCCCAGCAACGAGCGATCGCCGAAACTGACCAAAAGACCTACGATACACTCAATTTTCACGATGACCAGTTTGATTTGTCGGATGCGGCGTTGTCGATCGCCATCTCCCTGTTAGCGATTACGTCGTTATCTCAAAAGCGGTGGTTATTTGGTCTAGCTTTGCTGCCAACGGTGTTTGGGGTCGTGATGGGGTTGGCTGGATTATTTGGGTGGAATTTGCATCCAGACTTTTTGATCAAGCCGTTGACGCAAAACCCGCAATTCCCTGTCTGGAGAGTTGCCAGTCGAGAACTCGTTCGATCGTGATTTAAAGTCCAGAATGAACGGGATTGAGTGAGATAAGTCGATCTGGCAGCGATCTAGCTGTGTTGATAGCCATGGCCAACTGAATTAGGACATTGCTATTATGTGCAGCGTGTTGTTCCAATCTCAAGCGCCCCCAAGGGCAACCGCAACTTGTTGAGAATTCAGGCAGTCCGAAACCTAGAGAATACATGGGGGTGGTTCGCGGTAGCTCCGCTTCCCGTAGGGTTCGCACCTTCGCTTCACCCAAATTGCATAAGATCCCAATAGCGTGGAACGCGACAGATCTTCATACCCCTTCTGCTGCGTATCTAGATTTTTTTGCGACACAACCACAAAAAGCAGGGAACGGGATAAATAAAGATAAAATTGTAGTCACTGAAGATTGGCTTCTAACACTGCTGGTTGCGGTCAATTAGCATGAAACAGCAAGAATAAGGCAGACCCACGACTCAACTCCCTACAGACTTGCTATTCAAGCTTTGAACTCGGCAGTCAACTAGCGTGAACCTCGACATGGATTGTTGTGAATGAACTGGAAAAGATTTCTGTGTATTGCTTACTTCAGTACTTTAGCGGGATGCTCAGGTTCGTGCTCGAATCGGCTCGACTCAGCGGTAAACCGTGCAGCCCAAATCCCCTTGAGCACAAGGACCTCGCAACCTGCTCACTCTAAAATTCTGAAATCGCCTACCCCGTCAACGCTAAATTATCAAATCAAGACGTATCGCAGCCAGGTGTTTGGACGAGATCGAACTTACGGAATTGCTCTACCGCCTGGATGACAACCACCTGCAGACTCGTTATCCAGTCGTGTTTCTGCTGCACGGTGGGCATGGAGACCCGTCCACTTGGTTTATCAAAGGCAAGGCGTTGGAGGTGATTGAGAACCTCTACGCTAGTGGAAAGCTACCCCCATCGATTATTGTGACCCCTGATGGCAATGATCTTCGAGAATCGAGTGCGCTCTGGGACCCGGGATATGTAAACGGGCAATATGGCAATGTCCTGAGCGCGATCGGCGATGAATTAGTGGAGGAAATTAAGGCGCACTATCAGACGCGACCTGATCCGAGATTTTGGGCGATTGGCGGATTGTCTTCGGGGGGATGGGGGGCGTTGAATATCGGATTACATTATCCCCAGAATTTTAAGCTGCTATTCAGTCACAGTGGCTACTTCAGTGATAAAAGTGGCAGAGAAAATAGCCCGATCGAGTTTGTCAAAACGCTTGATTCTCAGACTCGTCATTCCCTCGCAATCTATCTAGATGCAGGAGAAGGAGAAGGCGACCGGCGGTATCTCGCGCAGTCCCAGGACTTTCATCAAGTGTTGACTCAGGTTGAAGTACAAAACAAATTTAATCACTTTCCAGGGGGACATAGTGCGAAGAAGCAAGAAGTGAAGAACTTTTGGCAGAGAAACTATCAACAGCTTGCGAATCGACTGACTGGCGAAACGGTCAAGCAGCCAAACGTGTCCTGGAACTTTTGGCATCAGCATCTGGCAGACTCGTTGAGCTATGTTGGTGAACGATTTCGAGCCGCAGAGCAGCATCCCTCTCTAAACAATCAGCAGTAATGCGATGGGTGCCGTGCGGGATAATTATCGAGCTTCATCAGAATCTGTCATGGGTTGAGACTTTGATTTCGACGTGAGGCAGTAATCCAGGTTCTGTCGCAAAAAATGACAGGGTAGGGAAGCTTAATTTTCTCTCATCTCAACCTAAATGGCTTCCCAATCCCTGTTTAAGTGGCGGCACTGTCTGCCAGATATTATTTTGCTGAATGTGCGGTGGTATTGCCCTTCGAGTTCACCAGTTCCCTTCTTACTCAATTTCCTACGGAGGGAAACCCTCCTCTAGAATTGAGCGCTACGGAGGGAAACCTGCCTTCAGGACTGAATTCACCGCTATTCCTTGGGCTACCGCGACTTGGAAGACATGATGGCAGAGCGAGGAGTGGAGGTGGATCACTCCACAATCAATCGTTGGGTGTTAAAGTTTGCACCAGAACTGGACAAACGGCTTCGTCCTCATTTGAGTTTGACGAAGGACTCATGGCGAGTAGACAAAACCGACATTGAGGTCAAAGGCGAGTGGAAATATCGGGTCTATCGGAACCACTATGCGGATGTTCGCTATGAACGTTTCACACTGATCAAGAAGGCTCAAAGCCCTGAAATGCGTTGAATCGTCCTAATTTAGTGTTTGACTTGCATCATTCAGTCGATAGACCCTGAAGCGATGAATATGATCAGAAAAGAACAGGTGAAGGGAATCAGTAAAGGGGATAGTGTGTCTCAAATGAAATTCATCGAAGAACTCTTTGGAGTGAGCGTTTAAGATAACGAGATTGGCACAGTTCGTTTTTCACTTTAAAGGATTTGCGACAGAACCCGAAATCCTCGGAAGATTGTTAAGAGATTTGTGGCTAGAGAATAGACATCAACCCAAATCACTGCAATGGAAAATACTATCCGTACACTGGAAAGTTCTTCTGCAAGGGTTGATAGCTCGGAAGAATCTGGGCAAGTTTGCTATCTGGCAGTTGTAGATGGCGTTCCAGTACCGTTGCAATCACATCACGAAAATCTGTTGTGATTGCTAAATCGCGTTCTTGATAAAGTCGATCGCTCGTTAACCCTTGCCAATCGCCGTATACTTTGCCGCGAATACCCCCGCCCGCCAGCCACATTACGTTGCCATGTCCATGATCCGTTCCGCGATCGCCATTCTCATGCACCGTTCGACCAAACTCGGACATCACAAGAATTGTTGTATCTGCATAAGTCGATCCTAGTGTTGTTTGCAGCGTGGCTAATCCTTTCCCTAACTGTTCTAGATTTCGGGCAAGCTGAGCGCTCTGGTTCACATGAGTATCCCACCCACCCAACGCCATAAAGGCGAGTGCAACTCTCGGATCTTTGTTCATAATCTGCGCTAATCGCTGAGCATCACTCGCGAAACCGTTCGGAAGCGGTGCGCCATTGTTGGCCATTTTCATCTCGGTATCTAAATCAGATAACAAAGCCTTACGCGCTGCGCGCCCTTCCCGATACGCTTGACTCTGGCGATCGTTGCCCGAATACAGGCGATCGAAGGCGACGGCAATTTGAGGTTTATCAAGTGCGATCGGACGCGCTGCACCTCGACCCAGCGCCAGAGTCGCTACAGGTAGCCGACCTGACAAAATTCGGGGAGTCACATCGCCCACATTGACCGCTTGAATCGGGTTGTTTCCAGACAAGCTTCCCAATAGCCGATTCATCCAGCCATCGTGAGTTGTCTGTACACCCGGTGCGCCGCGCTCCATATTATCTTGAGCATCAAAGTGCGATCGCGTTGGATCAGGCGATCCGGAACTGTGAACAAACGCTAAATTCCCTTGTTGCCACATCGGTAAGATCGAGGCTAGTGCAGGATGGAGTCCAAACTGTCCATCGAGATCGATCGCGCCGCCGTTCTGACCGGGTTGGGGAATCGCGATCGTGGGACGCGCATCATAGTACGCTGTTTCGCGATACGGAACCACTACATTCAGACCATCGACAGCACCGCGTAAAAAGATCACAATCAAGCGTTTTGGATTTGAGCCTTGAGCAGTCGATCTCGTAAACCAGCCGTGACTGCCAACCGTCATCAGTGCAGAAGCGGAAACCAGTCCAGCTTGAAGTAATTGTCGTCTTTTCATGATTCTAAGCCTGTAAGAAGGGGTCTAGCGTCGCATAAACTCTGGACTTCCCAAAATCAGAGCCGATCGCAGGTTAGCAGGACTGGTAGCGATCGTTTGTCGAGTTTGGGTGCTAAACGAATTGCCGAGCGTGTTTTCAAGTTGATCGGGATCGATTGAAGAACTTGATCGATTCACCGGTTGATCGTCTGTTGTGCTGAGTGGTAAACGTCCACTTGCAAGTGTGGTCGCAAAACTAATCCGACGGGTCATCGCATCAGGATTTAACCAAACGTCTTCGGTGTTTTTGTAGCCGTCAGGAGTCAAACAACCATAGAGCGGCATTCCAAGCTGTTGCAGTAATCCTTGAATCGGACGAAAGTTTTGCACCTCGATTCCAGTCGCTCGAACTGCTGAAACTGCGTACTGATAAGGTGTTTTGAACTTAGCTCGATAAGTCTGAGCGTTCCAGAATTCTGAACTGTGAAACAGCGCCGATAGCACTTCTCGGATATCCCCATCGGTCGCTAGGAATTTTTGAGATAGTCGATCGACTAATGCTTTCGGTGGCTGATCAGCAACAAAGTATTGAGCTAACTGATAGCTGATATGATGCGCGGTTGCAGGACTTTTCGCCAAAATATCTAGGGCTTGTTCTCCTTCTGCGATGCCGCTTCCTTTGATGGTATGTCCTAAAAACACTTTGTCACTAAAGTCGTGGCGTTTGGCATCAAAGTAGAATCCATTCGCTTCGACTCCAGGCTGAGCAGTGCGGCGGAAAGTCCAACCCGTCAAAATCTTCGCCAGCGCAATCACATCTTGTTGAGTGTACCCGCTATCGACTCCGAGTGTATGTAACTCCATCAATTCACGCGCATAGTTTTCGTTCAATCCTTGCGATCGCTTGCTGTTTCCTGAAGCGTTAGCACCAGAGGTTTGAGATGCAGAGTTTTGCCAGTTATCGAGATAGTACAACATCGCTGGGTGATGT
>JBBRMC010000222.1:0-6045 GCA_038231055.1 Leptolyngbyales cyanobacterium | reverse complement strand
CGGCGACGACTCAAATTACCAATGCCATTGTCGCTCATCTCGATCGAGTGTCTGATGCCCCGCCAAACGGCAACTCGTCGGCAATGATTTCGACCTTTGATCCTAAACCCGCTTATTTAAAAGCTATTTACAGCATCTTGGATATCGATCGCATTCGCACTGCCAAACTCAAGGTTAAATATGACGCGCTCTACTCGACCTCTCGCGGCTACCTCGACACCGTTTTAAGGAACTGCGGGTGCGAAATCGAGAGCTTCCACACCTATCGCGATGTCCTATTTGGTGGCGGAATGCCCGAACCAACAGGAGAACAACTGACAGGTCTTGTTAAAGCCGTGACGACTGATCAGGCAGATCTAGGACTCACAACGGATGGAGATAGCGATCGTTTTGGCATTGTTGATGAGCAGGGCACGATTCTTACCCCCAATACAATTCTGTTATTGTTGGCGCGGCATTTAATCAAAAATAAAGGCAAGCGCGGGGCGATCGTTCGTACAGTTGCGACCACTCGACTACTCGATAACTTTGCCGCCATTTATGGGTGTGAACTCCATGAAACCGCCGTCGGCTTTAAATATATTGGTGAAAAAATGCGGCAGATCCCAGTGCTGATTGGGGGCGAAGAATCCGGCGGGTTGAGCATCATCGGGCACATTCCCGAAAAAGATGGCATCTTAGCCGATATGTTGGTAGCTGAAGCGATCGCTTATGAGGGCAAGCCTCTCAGCCAACTGGTTCAAGAAGTGATTGTTGAGGCAGACGGTCCCCTTTACAACCATCGCATCGACCTGCGGCTGACTAATCCTCATAAAAAAGCCGTTTTAGACTCCTTTACTCAACATCCGCCGACCCATGTGGCAGGGTTTGCCATTAAAGAAGTCGGTCGAAAAGACGGCATCAAGCTCTATCTAGAAGAAGGAAGCTGGATTTTGCTGCGTCCGTCGGGCACAGAACCCTTAATCCGAGTCTATTTAGAGACAAACTCACTCGAAAAAGTCAGCCAAATCGCCGAAGCAATGGAGCGATCGATTCGTCAACTTAAACCTATTAATGTCTAAATCTATGAAATCATTCGCAACGCTAATTACGTCACTGATTATTACGATCTGGATCGGCGCGATCGCCTTGATCTCAGTGCAGAATGCCACTCCTATCTCGCTGCGGTTTCTCAGCTTTCAGTTGGTTGAGATGCCCTTTGGGTTAATTCTCGCCTTTAGTGCCGGGTTAGGAGTGATAGGAGCGGCGATCGCACAACCTCTCCTGGGTTTCTCTAGCCCCCAACTTGAGGATGACGATGACGATTTCTAACAACCCTCACCACGCATAAACCTGCCCATCAATCAGCAGCCGGGTAATCCCTTTCGCTTGCAGGTGAGGCGCAGCTTTCTGCAAAACGCGACTATCAGGAATCTTGATCACGCGCTGAGTCCGAATATTAGAAAACCGCTTAGCAACTCGGTGGTTATCAAACACAGGTAGCGTTTTCTCCTGAATCTCTTCAGACGGAATTTGCCCCAGCTCACCAAACTCTCTGAGCGGACGGGCAACCAGTTCAGCCGCTCGATCGACCACCAAATAACACGTCCTAGGAATCGAGGCTTCAGTCAGAGGCAACACCCGAACAAATGAGGCTGAATTGAGTTGAAGCGACGGCAACAGAGATCCACTTTCGTCATCGTCAAGGTCATCCTCGTCGTCGTCAAGTCCCTCCTCTAAATCATCATCAAGATCATCGAGGTCATCCTCGTCGTCCTCGTCTTCAAAGGTCTGAGCTACCGCAACGTCTTCGGACTTAGCAGCCAACCTCACAACTTTTTTTACAGCAGGCGCAGTGGCTAGCTCTTCCACTACCTCAGAAATCTCCTCGCTCGGAGCCTCTATCTCAGCCTCAGCCGATGGTCGTTGGCGCGATCGACGAATTGGCGCAGGCACTACCCGTTCAGGAGTCGAATTTAAAGGGACTGAACCCGCTAGAGGCAATGGTTCAGGTTCAGCCTCAGGAACCTCTTCCACCACCGGAGCAGAGATCTCCAAAATGCTGCCTTGCACGGGCATCTCCTCTGACTCGCGAGAAGATCCTTCAGAATTGCGCGAGGCAAGCCGCTTTTGCTGAATCAAGCCTTCATATTCTTCGGCGGGCAAACTGCTCTTAAGAATCCGGCTAACGGTAGTATTGCTCACTCCATATTGATTTGCCAGAGTGAGGGTGGTCTCTCCGGGCTGACGATATAGCTCAACAATGTGGTGCTTGTCAGAATCAGACAGTTTGCGAGGAGTCATGCCATAGTCCATGAAAGGCGTTGCAGCGATCGCTAACCCAGAAGCCACAGGCTTTCCTAGTTAGCACTTCCTATTCTAAGTCTAAGCGTCCGCAAAAAGGTGAAAGACGACTTCACCCTTCACCCCTCACCTGACTGACCCCTGTCTCTAAGCTCGTCTCCGTCCCGAACGACGAGAGCGACTCAGGTCATATTCTAGGGCAGCACCGATTCCAAACAGCACTCCGCTCAACACCCAGAAGATTTCCAGCAAACCTCCACTCTGGTAATTTGTGAGCCGTGATGTCGCATATTTAAACCACATATCCGCGACATACAGCGAGAATGCTGCCGCCGCAATCATTCGCCAAGATTGTGAAAAGCGACCGCCCCAGAAGGCAAGCAGCAGCGTCGTTGCCACAATCAAAATAAAGACATCCGCCATGACATAGAAATAATCTAAAAACAGTTTGAACGGAGCTAATGCGTCTTCAACGGCAGAGACCCAGGCAGGCAGAGGCGCTTTTTGCTCAGCCCCTGGCTTGACCGGATCGGTCTTCTGCACCACCGGGACGGCAGGCACAGGTTGAGGAGCGACGATCGCCTTAGACGCAGCTTGAGGAGATTGCCCTTTAAGCGATTGGGGACTCACCTTTGGGACAGCTTTAGGCGGTTTGACAGGAGCTGTTTGGGCAGACACTGGCTCGGTTCCAAAAACATCAGCGTTTGCAGTCTGTCCGGGAGAAACCGTCAACCAAGTTGCAAAGGCGATGCTAATTGCCGCAATTCCGGCAACGATGCCCCACTGCCAGATTTCCAGGTTGAGCCGACGATCGGCAAATGCCATGACCATCCCCCAACCCAAAAACAGATACGTCGGGACATAAAAGAAATCGCCGGGTGACACAGCAGCCTCTCGCCCTAAAAAAGTCTCCCAGAAGGTAAATAGCACGCCTCCGAGAAAGTAGCACAGCATCCCCAACCCAATGCCTAGCCAAACTTTGCGACCACTCACAATTTGAGGGCTGCGCCAATTTCTAAAACACAAAAGAGCAGCCACCAGATAGGCGACCAGTTCAAAGACAGACGTACCGTATGAATACCAAAGCGGACGGTCTTGTCCTGGTTCAGCCACACTAAACAGCAGAAAAAATAACAGTGCCAGCACCGCCCAGATAATCTCTGTGAAGACGATCGCTTGCACAGAGAGAGACTTAGCGGCAGACTTATCGATCGAGCTACTCATATCACAAAGAGGTACGATTAGGGAAAATAGAGGCAGGCGAAGGCAATGGTGTATGTTACTGCACTCGCAAGCGCTGGATACCAAAGATTTTTGAAGCTAGCGCCACAAACTACCCGCAGGCGATCGAGCCATCCACGTTAAAAAGCGGCTACGTTCAGCCGAAGGCAAGTCTTGCAGCGCTTCAAGCGTTCGGGGAATGAAGGGAGATTTGCCAAAGTAGTTTTTGCCGAGGCGGTGCAGATCTTGCAGAAGAAGCGTCAAATGGTTTTCTTGCCAAGCTGGAGTTTGCAGACTGTCAAGCGGGTTGACGGTCAGAAGTTGATTGATGGCACCGGGCGACTCAGTTTGCGGAAACCGCCCTTGTCGAAACATATCCGCAATATCTTTTTGAAAGGTGACTGCCTGTTTAACCCCCATCAAGTCTTCAATATCGATATACATCGCTTGCAGCATCAACAGACAAGCCTGAGTAAACATAGGAGTCGTTGACCCAGGCGCTTCTGGCTCCTGAGCTTCGTGTGCTAACTGGTCGAGCCGCACTTTGCCCCAAATGCTATAGCGATCGGGCTCTTCTAATAAAACGCAAGCTTTGCCCTGATTGTCTGTCAAATCGCGCCACAATGCCCGTGCCTCTTCCTCTTGGGTGGCATTAAATACACTGATCAGGCGAAAGGTGAGTCCCTGATAAGTGAGAATCGAAATTTTTTGATCTCGTTTGGGGTGTTGGATGCTGGAGATTTCCACATCCTGCCGTTTCAGAATGAACATAAAACAGCTAGTTATCTCCTATCGAGGTGGGGGCAACGGGTTTGGGACGTGAATTTGAATGCCAGCTTCGATTCAAGCCAGTCTCTCTGTTGGAGTCTGAAGAGAAAAGGCTATCAAGGAGGTGATCTCAAAAAATCCTGTCTTGGAATTCTTAATTATCAACACACTCCCTTTAAGTTCCCGTTTTCTGGCTTTCAGTGTACACACAAGTCAGATAAAATCTGGTTTATTTGTGATATTGAGACATTATTTGTAGTTCTACCCATCGGTGAATGAAAATAAATCTGTCAGGAAACTCCCGCGAACTCGTTAGAATTGTATAATGTCTAGTCAGTCGGAGACGACAGTCTTGACTTCATTTACAGCAGGGGCTCTTAGCTCAGTGGATAGAGCAACCGCCTTCTAAGCGGTCGGTCACTGGTTCGAGCCCAGTAGAGCCCGTTTAACCAAATCAAGTCAGCAAACCCTGAAAGAAATCGACTCATCGAGCCTTCAGGACATATCAGCCAGCTCAAAACTAGATAAAGAATCGAGCAAGACCGTTAAGAAACCTAACGGCGAAGCGCCCTTGAAGCTTATCATTTCGCTATGTCAAGGTTAGAAACCCTTCATTTGCGAAAGGAAATTGGGCAATGGTTGAATGGATTACCACCACGATGAATGCGCTGGGCTATTGGGGCATCGGTTTATTGATGTTTTTAGAGAACCTTTTTCCCCCTATCCCGTCAGAGTTGATCATGCCGCTGGCAGGGTTCACCGTGGCGAAGGGTGAAATGAACTTTCAACACGCGGTTTTGGCAGGCGTGCTAGGAACCGTGTTAGGAGCGTTGCCCTGGTATTATGCCGGCAAACTAGTGGGCGAAGAACGGCTGAAATCCCTCGCCGATCGCTTCGGTCAGTGGGTTGGCATTTCGGGTGCAGACATCGACAAAGCCAATCGCTGGTTTTATCGTCACGGCAACAAAGCGGTACTATTTTGTCGTCTAGTGCCTGGAGTTAGAACGCTGATTTCTCTGCCAGCAGGAATCAGTGAAATGCGGTTAGCGCCTTTTTTGGTTTACTCTACGATCGGTACCGTGCTTTGGGTGACGCTCTTGACCTACGCCGGCTATCTGTTGGGGGAGCACTACGATCGAGTCGATGACTATCTAGCGCCCGTCTCAAAAATTGTTTTAGGGTGTCTGATTATAGGATTCGTGGTTTGGGTGGTGCAACGGAAACAAACGCAGCGTGTGAAGTGAGGAACGAATGAATTTTGATGCGGCTCATTTAGGGCACTGGTTTAAGGAAATAGGTCCAATCTCGGCTCATCTTATAATCTGGGCGATCGTTTTTGCAGAGTCCGGGTTACTGGTCGGATTTTTCCTGCCAGGAGACAGCCTGTTATTTACGGCAGGGTTTTTAGCTTCCCAAAACATTCTCAGCATTCAATATCTGGCGCTAGGCTGTTTTGTGGCTGCGGTCTTAGGAGACAGCGTTGGCTACGTGACCGGAAATCGATTTGGACGAAAGCTATTTCAGCGAGAAGACTCCTGGCTGTTTCACAAAAAACATCTGGTGTCTGCCCAAGGGTTTTATCAAAAATATGGTAAAAAGGCGATCGTGCTAGCGCGATTTGTGCCCATCGTCCGCACCTTTGCTCCGATCGTGGCAGGAATTGGGTCAATGCACTATCGCACGTTTCTAGCTTATAACATCATCGGGGGATTGATCTGGACGTTTGGCGTGACACTGTTGGGCTATTCTTTAGGAGCAGTGATTCCAGATGTT
>JBBRMC010000221.1:0-6099 GCA_038231055.1 Leptolyngbyales cyanobacterium | reverse complement strand
GCCTAATCGAGATATTTGGAAACCTGATTCGTCGAGCGGTTTCTTGCTTGAACATATACGAGCAGTCCAATACCGCAAGTCAATCCTAGTCTAGCTTTCAGCCTTAGCGTTGTTTTTAGTCCAAAAGCTACGGGAACGCCGGGTCGATGCAAAGTGAGTGACAAAGCTGGCTCCGTTGCGACCGACTTGATAGGAACCGCTCTCGATGCCGTCCATAATGGCGCTCAAATCAGCACTCACAGCCGTCTCTTTTAATAGCCGAGCCTGAATGCTTTGGGCTAACTGGTTTGTACCTGGTAGGGTGATCGATGCCTCTCTAAGCATCAGACCATCGGGGCTGTAGAGCCGTCCTGATGACGTGCCACCGCCAAAGTCGATCACGCCATTGATCGCGTCTGACCATTGATAAAGGTTGGTTTTGACTCCGTAGTTGTAAGCGGCAGTTGCTTCCTCTATCAGCGTCACACGGGCGATCGTAGTGATCAGCGCTTGACCGTTGCGGGTGTATTCAAACGTGCCTTGAAGCTTCTTAGACTCAGCGATCGCGTCCTGGTTGCGAGTGTCAGGCACTGCGATTTTAAGGTTCTCAACTCTCAGAATGCTTTGACCATAAGACGGCTCCAGGGCGGCAAAGATTGAATCGAACATCATTGAGAGCTTGCCTTTGTCGAATGCCGATCGCCCGTGCATGGTCTTGGCAGCTTGCCCGATCGCGTAGATTTTGCCTTCACGCTCAATGATTACTGTGTCAGCAGCCGGGGCGGGAACGTCCTCCCAAGATGGATCGAACTCTCGAATCACATTGGGCAGTCGAATCATTTGCCCATCGGCTGAAACGTACTCTAGATATCGGTTGCCAGGGTTGACTAGAATCTCGTTACGAACTGCCTTTTGAGTTGATAGAAGACGGTGAACTTCAGTGATTGGTGTCATTGGGGGCGGTCTCCTTTATGTTGATTGGGGCTGATGTTTCGGGGCGTTAGGGTTTGGGGTCAGGACAGAGATCGGGGTCAACTTCCCACGTCTGAATCAAGTGCTTGCCGTAACGAGTGACAAGCAGGGCGATCGCGTGTGAGGGTGAAGGGCTTCTGGTCACTGCCTGAATCTGGTCAACAGTCGATCGGATGTCTTTGTCTAAACAAATGCGGCTAGTCATAGGTTTTTTGGGGATGGGGGCAAAAGCTTTGTGCAGGCGCTCAGGCACGATTTCAAGTCGGTTTCAGTTCCTGAGCGATCCGTTCTGAGAACTTATGATAACATCGATTCGTTACTTGCAATTACTGAAAAGTGATTGATAAGTCATCTTTGGTTCACTAAACAAACCGTGTCGTAACATTGAGGGTGAAATGACAGAGAGTAATGATATGAGTAAGCGGATCGGGCTAACTATTCCCGATGCAATTAACGAGAAGCTAGAACGATGGGCAGAGGCAGAGGGAAGACCCGTCGCCAATCTGTGCAACTTTGTCATTGAAAAAGCAGTGAGAGAGGCAGAGGAGCGCGGGCATATCCCAGAGCAAAAAAAGACCCCTGCCACTGAGAGCAAGGGCAAATAGACCTCATGCTACAAGACCCCGAAAAGCCCTTTGAGGAGTGGGAGCAAGAAGTTAGAGCGCAGACTATCGATGAAGCCAAAGCGAAGTGTCAAGCGATCGCAGATGGACAATCCCTCACCGATCTTCTGACCGTGACTCAGGCAACTACAACGCCATACAAGGGCACTTATCGATTCATCTGTTGGTTTAGAAGTGAAAGGAGCGATAACAACGATGACGACAGCAACACTGGAAGTTAAGGGACTGCGAACCGTTCGCTACATCCCAAAATCAGGTGAACATCAGCTATCGATCAATCTAGGTTTAGCCGATGCCTCAACCGTATTTGAGTTTGCAAAACAGATCGGAGTGCAGCCAGAGATTGTACAAATTCCGTTAAAGTCTGGCATCGAAATTCATGCCCTGCTGATCTGCGAATCTCTCGATACCTCTCCTTTGTCTGAAGGTGCTGAGTTAAGTAGCCAGTTAGATGAGTTGGCAGAGCAGATAAATCCTGATGCAATTCGTCATGTCTACGGTAAAACTCAGGCAGCTTAAACGGCAAAAAAACATCCCTGCCACTGAGAGCAAGGGTAAATAGGAGGAGCGAACACTACGTGGAGCGAAGCTAACGCCAATGACAGTCGCAACCTATAAATGGACGATCGATCGCTATCACCAGGCGGTAGAGGCTGGCGTGTTTGATGATCAGCCTGTCGAATTATTGAATGGAGAATTGATCGAGATGTCCCCTGAAGGAACGCCACATGCCTATTACAGCGATCGTTCTGGGAAATATCTGCAACGGTTGCTCGGAGAACAGGCAGACGTTAGAGAAGGGCATCCGATCACCCTGCCTAACAACTCAGAACCAGAGCCAGACTTAGCGATCGTTCAACCTTTAGACGCGGCATATCTAGAGCATCATCCCTATCCAGAGAACATTTTCTGGCTGATTGAATACTCAAACACAAGTCTCGATAAGGATTTGAAGATTAAAAGCAGAGTCTACGCAGAAGCCAGCATCCTCGAATATTGGGTGATCAACCTGCGATCGAGAGAACTCATTATTTTTCGTGACCCAGTGAATGGAGAGTATCAATCGCAGGTGACGCTAACCAGTGGAATGATTAACCCTCTGTCTTTTCCAGACGTTCAAATCGATGTATCAAGGTTGATTCGTTGAGCTAGAGGCGCGATCGCTGATTCGTTAATCAAGAAGTTTATAGACAGAAAACTCTACAAGGAGGGCACCCACCAATGACAGTCAGTGGAAAACTTGAACTCACCATCAAAATTAGCGAATTGCCAAACGCCGCCACCGTTGAGAATGGCTGGAAATCATTTGAGATAGATTGCGACGGGCAAGTTGTCTCTGTCACCGTCAAGCCTAAAGTCTGGAAAAAGCTAGAGGATGCTCAAGCGAACTTCCCCATGTGGGTCGCTGCCGTCGCTGGGAAGATGGGGCAGCCTACGGGCAAAGGTTTTGTGCTGGCAGAGCCAAGCATACAAGTGTTTGAGAAAAAGCCTAAAGAACCTGCTGTAGCAGGGTAGGAGCTAACGCCAATGACACAGACACTCACTAAAACCACAGACCAGCGCACTCTCTTACGTGGTACGTGGGAGCATTTCAAACACCTTCAGAAAGGCTATGAAGAAATTTCCCGTGCAAAGCTGGCTTACTACGATGGAACGATCGAGATTTTTATGCCCGGTGAAGACCACGCTAAGTTCACGCACATCATCGGTTTTCTGATCAGCTTTTTTCTGATTGACCAGGGCATTGCTTTCAGTCCAACTGGTGACAAGACATTGGAGCGAGAAGGTGAAGTCTCTGCACAGGCAGATCAGTCTTACTGGATTGGTCAAGCGAAACCGATTCCTGACCTCGCGATCGAAGTCGTCTTTACCAGTGGCAACACCGCGAAACTTTCTAAATATCGTGCGTTGGGTGTATCTGAGGTGTGGTTCTGGGAAGATGGCACATTGGCGCTCTACCACCTGCGAAACGATGGCTATCAACGCATCTATCGTAGTGAGCTACCAGGATTAGAGACTCTAGACTTAGACCTACTGAAGCGCTGCATTCTCATCGGAGAAACCGATCTAGGTGACGCGTTTCGGATGTTTCGAGGAATGTAGGGGAGCGAACAGCTTCGCTGCGGGGAACCCGTTCGCGTTGTCTCTCCCACGTTCCCAGACTTGCAGCTAACGGCTGATCAGATTTTGAGGGCGGGTCGATGAGCGATCGAAGCACACTGAATCGAACACACAAGAAAACCGAACATGGACAAATTCTGAGGGCTGGCAGATGAGCGATCAGACATATCGAATCGGACACACAACAAAACCGGACAGGCAACCTCTACAAACTCTACAAACTCTACAAATTCTGGAGAAGATGATCGAGGGTGATCAAATAATTATCTCGAATCGCCACGAAACGCCGTGAAGTGCCACGAACAGTTCACTGAACAGACCGAACAAGAAATCACCTGTTACGCATTACGTTAAACGTAGTGTCTACAGTGAGAATTGCACCGCTACTGGCGGTAGTAATGCCATAGAAAGCTTGTTTTTACCTCTAAAACTTTTGAGGTGAATCGTCTTTTTTGCGCGGTCAACTGCTTAAATGCTTGCTAACCGCAAACAATGTTGGCGGTAGTAGCACCAAAATAGTAGCAAAGTAGCGCCAAATTACTACGCGACTTAGGTGGTTAACCGACATGACAACTAGCCAGTTGTCACCTCACTACATTTGCAATGCTCAGCCAGAGGGATTATTGACTCAGATGCTGGAACATTCAGCTATCAGATAGATAACTGAAAGTCAGAGTGTTAAAAATCAACGCCTCGTGATGTGTTGATGTGTTGGTCGCATTGAATAGTAATTTTCTACATTGACTTGTAAAAACACAAAATCACATTATTTCCTATCGGGGCGGCGTTTGAGTCTACTACTAGGCTGGTATACCAACATAGCAACCCTAACGTCTTGAAAATTAACGGCGGCAAAATCTCCCAGACCGAGAGCTAAAGACTATAATTCAAGGAATTTGTGTAGGACGAGAATTAAGAATCTATGGAACGTGTGTACTATGCAATTCTGAACGAGCGAATCCCTAAGAGTCTCTTTGCTGGCTTAAAGGAAGAGGCGCTAGAAAGCGGCGAAGATTTTGCCGCTGTTATTCGTGATTGCCTCTACTGGGGCTTAACCCAGCGACAAAAAGCAGCTAGAAAAAAAGCTAAACGAGAAACCCCTCTTCAACTGCAAAACAGTCGTTAGAGGGGTTTCTCGTTTTGATGTTCACCTGAAAGCGCCCCAAAGTTGTCCAGACCAAAAGCGCTTTTAGATTACCGTCCACAGACCTGCAAAACAGGGAATCTGTGGGACAGATTCTATGCACGATATTAACTCGATCCCTGATTCTTGCAACTCGCTTTTAAATAGTTTTTATTCATCTTGCGAGTCATTCACTTCCTCATTCTACACTACTCGCGATCATACGCAACTCATACAGCGTAACGATCTTAAGTCTAGATCGACACCCAAAAATCTTACCAGGAATGAGCCTCCAAAGATTCCTCTTGAAACGCTCCTCAAGCAAGAATCGATCGCCAGCAGCGCAATTCCTCCTGAATTATTTGCAGCGTCGATCGCATTCATCCAGGATCTAGACTTCTACGAGCAAGATCGAGCGATCCATCACAACGTCCTGGCGCAAGGAAACCGCTACAGATCAGCGCGATCCGCTACACGCGCTACACCTCAAAACGAGGATGCGACGATCGGGCGCACTAGAGCCGAAAATCCACGTTGCAGCGCTCAGAAAAAAGACGACCTTCAGAGACATGAGACGATTGCAGACAAAGGCTTACGGGCGTTTCTGTCGGCGATCGCGGGACGAAAACAGAGCGAGATTGGGCATCGTTACAACCTCAAAAAAGCGGCGCGAGTAGGCACACGATCGACACAAATCACGATAAAACCGTCACAAACAGAGGCGCGATCGACACAAATGATTGACGACCAGGAGTGCAGTTTTTGGCAGTGGTTTAAACAGCCTTCAGACCTACCAAATTCAGGCATTTACGATCGAAATCAGACAATCCATCGCCACGTTCTGAGACAGCGCGATCGACACAAATCGGCGCAAATCATCACGATCGACACACGCCAAAACGAGAATGCGACGATCGGGCAAGAAAAGACTGAGTACGCACTCAGCAGACAAAAGTTCGCAGTTTGCACAAAACACAAAACACTGACAGGCAGAAGCTTACGGGCGTTTCTACCAGTGATTGCAGTTCGCACTCGCGCCCCAAGTGCGAACCGTTGCAGCCTCGAAAAATCAGCCCAGGCAGAGGCGCGATCGACGCAAGCAGATAGCTACCAGGGGCGCAATTTTTGGCAGTGGATTGAGGGGTTAAATGAGTAGTCGTACAGAAACTCACGCTAAGGCGGAGCGCCTTGTGAAACAATCCCCCTAAGTAAACGGCTCACTGATCTCACTGAAGATACGCAAAGGTCTCATTTCACCGAGTTGAACAGATTCCGGTATCT
>JBBRMC010000220.1:0-6108 GCA_038231055.1 Leptolyngbyales cyanobacterium | reverse complement strand
GCAGCAACTTTGAGGCTGTAAAATGCATCAAATTCATCAAGTAACAACACAAGGTTTTGAATCTTGAGGGCGTGACGCAATTGCAAGAGGAAGCGATCGACAAAAATCTTGGGGTCGTGCTCCAATTCTGAAATTGAAGGCAGCACGATCGAGCCAATCAAACCAAAGTGCTCTAGAGAATCTCTTGCCAATTCGTGTAAGACCTCACCGAGAGGCTTTTGGCTATCTCCTTCTAACGAGAGCGGAACAAATACAAAGTTCTCTAGGTCAACAAAATTAGGAATTTGAGCTAGAACTGACGACTTCCCAATGCGGCGCTGACCGTGCAGCAAAATCACCTGAGAACCCTTGTCGAGATTGTCTGCTACAAACTGAAATAGACTCTCACGACCAAAAAATGAATTCGCCTCTGTAATTGGGCGACCAATAATGTAAGGATTTCTCCGAACGATCGGAAAATTCATAAATAATAGTCAGCTATTTGGTTAGATTAACCCTGAATCAATCCTTTCGGCAATGCTGCCGACACTTTTCCCAACCATTCCAGGGTGGATGGCACCTCTTCTTTATGCTGCCACAGCCAACGAATTGCTTTTGTAACATTTTCTGCTTGTTTATGACTCATCAGATTGAGGAATCCTTTCTGCCGTTCTTGAAGCGTCTCCTCGTTGCTGTTTTCAATTTCCTTAACGACCCACCACTCCATCATTGATGACGCAAACCGATACAGTTTTTTACTGTCCTTCACCTGAGATATCACCACACCTCGTTCTTCTAAGTCGTTCAGCTCTCGCTCTTTCTGACTAAAGACCAGCTCGATATCTCCTAGATCATAGCGTTTATTGAGAAGGCGACCTCTTAGCTCACAAAGGGCAAGCATCATCAGCAGCGTCTGCTCAACTTGGGTTGCCAGGTGCCAAATGTCTTCAAAATAGTGAATCGTGGTTTGCTGAAAGTCTTGGGCAAATGCCTCAGCGTTGGGAACGTGACCTGTCCGCAGTTCGCGGTAGAGCAAATGACCCGCATTTTGCAGCAGCGCCGGATTTCCATCGGCAATTTCTCGAATCCCACCTCGCAAGGCAGGAGTCATCGGCATACAGCCCAGCAGAGCCGCTACTTCGGTCTCGGTAAATGGCTTGAGCGGCTGAAACAAATAGTGGTTATACCAGGGGGAGCCATCGGGTTTTAACTTCGGTCCGAGTTCATTCAGTCGGCGCAGCGAAGTCACAACCATCGAGAGAAACTGCCGCTCTTTAGAATGCGAGGCAATATTTCGGCAGTCGCTCAAGAAGACGGCAATCTCGCTGTCACCATAGCCGTCTTGAGGACGCAGAGCCGCATCATAATCATCGACGAGCAGCACGAGAAACTTGTCTTGTTTGCCTAACTGTCGCAGCAGCGATCGTAACCCGTCCTTTGTTGTATTGCCCTGATCTAAAAATTGACTGACTTCGGCTTGAAGATCTGGCTCTTTTTCTAAAGCATCTTTGGTCAGCAGCATGATTTCGCGCCAGAAATTAGCAGCGCTAAAGGGGGTAATGCTCAAGCAACTCAGCAAGACAATTACAGCGCTAGAGGGGTCATGCCCTCTCAGTTGCCACGCTTTGGGAGAGGCAAGTAGTTCTAAAAAAGACGATTTGCCAATGCCAGGACCGCCCCAAATAGCAAGATTGCTGCGGCTGAGAATCTGGTCGAACGCAGTCTCGATCGCCGAGGTGCGCCCTGCAAAACAATCAGGCGGAACCGGTCTACCGACAATAAAGGGGTTGCGGGTGATGGGGCTTTCAGTCATTGGCAAGTCTTCTTTATGAGAGTGGAGCAATGCTTTGTAGCGGCGATCGTAGCCCAAACCCTCTACATCAGCCACTCAAACCGTTACAGGAATCACCTTGTTTAAAGGGGCGATTCCAGCTAAGTCGAGAATCTGCGGAATTAAATCTTCTCGCTTGACCGCCATCAGATGCACGCCTTGGCAGAGTTGACGAGCGAGTTGCACTTGTTCTGCTGCAATCATCACCCCTTCTTGAAGGGGATTATCGGCACGTTCTAAGCGATCGATAATGTGGTCGGGAATATGAACTCCAGGCACACAGCGATTGATAAATCGAGCATTTTTTGCCGACTTAAGCAGAAAAATACCTGCCAGAACAGGCTTTCCGGCGGGCGAACCGAGCTGATCCATGAATTTTTCTAAGCGATCGAAGTCTGAGATCAACTGACTCTGAAAAAACTGAGCACCCGCTTCTACTTTGCGCTCAAATCGGCGCTGCAAGCCTGACCAACTTCCGCATTGCGGATCAACTGCCGCCCCTACAAACAAAGTCGTTTCTCCATCCGTAAGGGGTTGATCGTTCCAGTCAGTGCCTAGATTGAGTTTGGTGATTAGTTGCAGCAATCGCACTGACTCAAGCTCAAAGACGGCTTTTGCATCAACGTGATCGCCTGCTTTCACGGGGTCGCCTGTAAGCGCCAGAATATTGTAAATTCCCAAAGCGTGGGCACCGAGCAGATCGGCTTGCAGGCTGATGCTGTTGCGATCGCGGCACGCTACCTGACAAATTGGCTCGATGCCTTGCTGCATCAGCAGCGCTGACGACACGAGCGAACACATCCGCATCACTGCCCGACTGCCATCTGTGATATTCACCCCATGAACGCGACCTTTTAGAAGCTGCGCCATCTCTAGCATATGAGCCGGATTGCCACCTTTAGGAGGAGCCACTTCAGCCGTAATTAAAAACTCGCCAGACTGAGCAGCAGAACGGAAGGATGGAAGCAGGCGTGAAGAATGAGACATGGGCGACCAAGTTAACGCTTTCGCTACAGGGTATCGGAGATTAATTCAATATCTGAGGCTGATCCCCATAATTTACAGGAACTTCAAGGTTGTTAGCCCTGATTCTCATAGACCCTCATTAATTCAAAACTAATCATCAGTAAATAGTCTGAAATTTTACCGTTCTAAAGCGGCAGGGCGTATCCCATTGCTTTTTTTGCTTTGGTGAGCGTCTCGTTGGCGATCGGTGAGGCTTTTTCACGCCCGTCTCGCAGCACCGATTCTAAATAGCCTCGGTCATCCATGATGGCTTGATATTTTTCCTGAATGGGCTGCAAAGCACTAATCATCGTTTCGGTTAGCAAGGGTTTGAATTGTCCCCAACCCATATCTTGACACTCGGCGGCAACCGCTTCTTTGGTTTGGTTTGACAAAATCATGTAGAGCGTCAGCAAATTGTTGCACTCTGGACGATCGGGATCGCCAAACACTAACCCCCGAATTGGATCGGTTTTGCAGCGCTTAATCTTGTTTTTGATCACATCTGGCGGGTCTAGCAAATTGATGCGACTCAACTCAGATGGATCAGATTTAGACATTTTGCGAGTGCCGTCGGTGAGACTCATCACCCGCGCCCCATCTGCCCGAATCAGCGGATCGGGACGTTTGAGAATGGGCTTGTCAGGAGTGGCAAACTTGTAATTAAAGCGATCGACTAAATCGCGAGTCAGTTCTAAATGCTGTTTCTGGTCTTCGCCGACGGGCACTTTATCGGGTTCATAGAGCAAAATATCGGATGCCATCAGCACAGGGTAGGTGAGCAATCCCGTTCCAACGTCTTGCCCCTGCTTCAGCGCCTTCTCTTTAAACTGGATCATGTCTTCTAACCAGTTGAGCGGTGTGATGCAGCTTAACAACCAGGCAAACTCAGTATGGGCAGGCACGTGGGACTGTACAAAGATGGTTGAGTGTTGCAGATCTAGCCCACAGGCAAGGTAGAGCGCCGCGATCGTGTAAGTATCTGCTGCCAGAGTTTTGGGGTCATGAGGCACCGTGATCGCATGGAGATCTGCCAGAAAGAAGTAGTTGTCATACTGACTTTGCCCTTCGACCCAGTTGCGAATGGCACCTAAATAATTGCCAAGGTGAAGATAGCCCGTTGTTTGAATGCCCGAAAGAACTCGCTGCCTGGTCATAGATAATTTTGGGTCGTGTCGATCGAGAAAGTTTCAATCTACCCATTATCACCTGCAATCTAGCCCTCTGAATTCGATTTTCTCAGCAGTCCGATACAAAACAACGATCGCTGACAGGGCATCGAAGCGATCGTTGGCTTTCGTTCAGCAAATGAGAGATAGCAACTCTTAGCGTTAATCACGCCGCTCTTTTGACTCTACGCTTTTTTCTAAACATCGCTCTAAAAGCTCTACTCGATAGAGAAGACCAAAGCGACGCGGATTGAGAACTAATGGGTAAGTCTGTTCACTCAAAGGCTGATTGAGATATTGCCACAACGGAAATTTGAATTTCAGCAGATTTGAAAGCATGAGGAGGTGTCCAGGTAGCAGGAATGAGCAAACACCCACACAAAATAAAAATTTCGCCTGTGGATGGACTGCCAAGCCTAAGATGCCCAACTTAACCCACACTCTTTTGGTAGAGATTGCGGAATCTTTTATTGCACCTTCACAAAAAAGATCTGTAATTTTGAGGAGACTCTTGAGAGGGCGTTTAGATTAATCCAAATCTTTAGGAACGTGGATTTATTCAGGTGAAATTTCTCGCCCTCACCCTAGCCCTCTCCCCAAGGCTACCGTGTACACACAAGTTGATCCGCTCCGTCATTGCCAAAATCTTGTGCCCCCTAAATCCCCTATTCTGGGGGACTTTGAGATGAAATGAGGTTTTAGAGGTCAAGCCATTTATCTTGTTCAAAGTCCCCCAATTTTGGGGGATTTAGGGGGCATAAGCCGACTCAAACGAAGCTACGAGGACTTGTGTGTACACGGTAGCTTCGTGAGGAGGGCAGAAGACGCTCACAAGTTTTATGGGTTATTTAATCCACGTTCCTTAGCAGCGAGTTTTACGATCGCTCGTCCCAACCTCTCATATTGATCCAACGTGTTATAAAGCTGAGCAGAAATGCGGACTAACCGCTTAGGTGCAGCGGGGTAGGGCACGATCGGGACTTCAATCCTAAATTTTTCTAACAGCGCATCTTGCAAGCCCATGTAAGAACCGTCTGATAGAGGCACCGTTGCCAGAGAGCCGACCATCTCATCAGGGCTAGGGGGCGCAACCTTCAGGATTCTACAGAGGATATTTCTGGCAGCGATCGCCGTTTGTCGATTGTGCTCCATCAACTCAGACCAGCCTCCGGGCAACCGAGATCCCATAAATCGAATCGCCTCTGGGACGCACAAATAAGCTGTAGGGTCGTCAGTTCCTGTCCAGTCAAACTCTAATCGAAATCGTGAGCGATCGTGGCGCGGCGAGTTGGCTCCGTGACTGATAGTTAGCGGATGAATCTCAGATTGTTTGTCGCGTCTCACATGCAAAAACGCCGCTCCTTTGGGCGCACAAAGCCACTTGTGACAGTTGCCAGTGTAGTAAGTCGCCCCGATCGCTGCTAAGTCGATCGCCACCATTCCGGGCGCGTGGGCACCGTCAATTAGGGTGTCAATGTTCCGTTCAGTCAAGGCGTGAATAATCTCCGCGATCGGAAACACTAATCCCGTTTGACTCGTGACGTGATCGAGCAATGCCAGCCGAGTTTTTGAGGTGATGGCTTGCAAAATTGGCTCGATCGCTTGTTGAGATGACTCGATCGGATACGGGACTTCTGCAACAACGATTTTTGCGCCCGATCTCTCCGCCACAAAATTCAACGCATTTCGACAGGCATTGTATTCCTGATTCGTCGTCAGCAGTTCGTCTCCAGGCTGAAATCTTAGCGATCGCAATACGGTATTGATTCCCGTTGTCGCATTGGGCACGAAGGCAATATCATCGGCATCTGCTCCCACAAATGCTGCTAGTTCGATTCTCGCTTGATCGAGCAGCGCCTCTAGATCACGCCCAAAAAATTGCAGCGGTTGCCGCTCAATCCGTTGACGAAGGTCTTGCTGTAACGCCATCACAGGCACCGGACACGCCCCAAACGAGCCGTGATTGAGAAACTCGATCGTCGGATCAAGTGACCAATAATGTGACCAATTTGTTTGTGAACGCTCCGAGTTAATCGACGATCGAGGGGCTGTCATGAGTCGCGGCTCAAAGCTTCTATTCTACTGATCTCGATCAGGTGGGGATCACAAGATTTTAAACTGGTC
>JBBRMC010000219.1:0-6110 GCA_038231055.1 Leptolyngbyales cyanobacterium | reverse complement strand
TACCGATCGGTTGATGCCTGTCCCCTTTGACGAGTATTCTCACAGCATTCATCGCAACGAGATTTTATGCGACTGCTGAGAAAATTTGTGAAAGGGGCGATCGAGTCTACCAAAGACCAAAATTTTTTGCATGGGTTAGAAAGCATTGAAAGCGTCGTCTCAAAAGTGCTGTCGATCATGATGATATTGGTGACGATCGTTGCCGTCTTTGATCTCAGCGTTTTTTTGGTGCAGGAATTGTGGATTGAAGTGAGTTCACCTAATCACACGCGATTTAGTGAAATCCTGTTTAAGATATTTGGACTTTTCTTAAACATCCTGATTGCGTTAGAGATTTTAGAAAACATCACCGCCTATCTTAAAAAGCACGTTGTTCAAGTTGAGTTGGTGATCGTTACCTCATTAATTGCGGTAGCTCGAAAAATTATCATTTTGGATTTAAGCAAAACATCTGGAATTGAAATTATTGGATTAGGCGTTGCGATTTTCTCTCTGTCAGTGAGCTATTGGGTTGTTCGTCGCGCTAATCTTAAACAGAATTAGTCATAGAATTCACCATGTCAGAATTTTTTCAATTTGAAGCAGACTTTGTAGAGTCTTTGCGCTGCGTTCCGATGCAGGTTCGGCTCAAGTTGGATACTTGCGGCGTGAAGCTCAAACTTCCTCAGTGGAATAAATTTAATCAGGACGATCGACAGCTTCTAGTAGACACGCCTTGCGAAACGGACTCTGAGACGGCTGATTATCGAAATCTTCTGCACCACTTAGTTCTGCAACGCACCGGAGACACGGCGACCGACTTAGCGATCGACCCTCATCCCGACTGGGAGAATGTGACAATCATTCCAAATAGTGTGCAGGAAAAAGCGCAAGATGTGGGCGTTACGTTGTCTCAAACGCAGTGGACATCCTTAACTCCGTTACGGCGATTTGCGTTGATCAAATTGAGCCGTTCTGGGCATGAAAACAATAACTTTTTGCCTGCATTAAAAGAATTTCATTTGGCTTGAGCCTCTGGAGAGGGTTCTCGTTTGCCAACAAACGTTACTTCTGCCTCAGACTCTAGGCGAATTTTGCCCTTGATCACGTTTTTTGTCACCGTGCTTTGAATCAGCACTTTGGGAACTGGGGCAGTTTTTAGGCACTCATCTAAGTGCGACGGAATCCCCGATAATGTGATTTGATCGCGATCGAGCAGTCCCGTGAGCGACGGCTTTTTTTTAGAAGCGGTTAGAGTTTTGCTCGTCTCGTCTGCGTTTAACAGCGAACCACTGAGATAGATTCCCGACTGTTGAATGGTGAGAATCAGGGCATCTGTTTGTAAGCAACCAGGCAAGCTTTGAGCCGCAATGCGATATTGACCCTCTAGCTTATTGGGTGCTTTGAGATTTGCCTCACCATAGGCAGTGGCGAAACTAAAGAGCGCTACTACAAACCCGATCGCGCCCCCATAAAATCCGAGAGACTTGAGATTAAATTTCATGATTTCTGTCCACTCCTCGATTCAATGCCAGAGCTTTCTAACACTGAGTTTAAGTGCGAGGCAACCTGATTATAGCGGCGCGTAATCAGCAGCGACGAACGGCAGCGCACCGCTAACTCATCGGCGTAGCGTCCAAGTGTTTGCCGATCGAGTCCCCACTCTCGGCTAGCACCTGCGATCGTTAAGTCAGCCATTCTAGACGCGTCTACTACTGCCAAAATCGGACTTTCTACATCCACGATCGGCATTGAGATCCGATCTACAACCTGCTGCGGCAACCGTTCCATCAGGTTATAAAACTCATAGCTCAACTCGCTGGGGGGTTGGTCGCCCGGTGCGATTCGCAAAATGGTGAGCTGGCTATTTTCGCGATTGATCAGGATTCTCAGCGCTAGTTCTAACCCCAGATCGGTGTGAACGTTCGACACATAGGGAAGCAAAAGACTGTCAAGCTTGGTGGTTTGTCGATCAATATACACAGCGACATCGACCGGAGACGTGCTGAGAATCTGTCCGACTCGTCCCCCTAAGCGATTGCTGCTAAAAGCCGGACGATGCCAGCCGACCAGCACCAGATCCACGTGATCGCGGCTGGCAATTCGGGCGGTTGCTCTCGCCACGTCATTTGAGACTTCAATAATCGGACTAACTAAACTTTGGTGTTCAGGCGGTTCGATGCTTTGCACTAGCTCATTGAGTTGTGTCTGCCGTTGAGCAATTAAGCGATCGGCTTCTACGGGAGTGCTTTCATAGCCATAGTCTTCTTCTAGTTGAATCAAGCTGAGCGGTGACACGATCGCGGGTTTGTGCTGTGGTTGCAGTGAGACATTGCCGACTGCGATCGCCATGGCTAGCTGAATCAAACCTCTCTGACTGCTCGGATTAGCGATCGGCACCAAGATTCGATAAGACGGTTTGCGATCGTCTACTACAGGCGTGGCGCTATTTTGACGAATTTGCTGTTTGGGATAGGTTAACTCTAGCAATGGTGAAGTCATAAACGTTGTGACTAATGCCATGATCACCAGCATAGTAAACAGCAAGGGTGAAATCACTCCCAAACTCAATCCAATGTTGAGCACAATCAATTCTGTCAGTCCACGAGTGTTCATTAACCAGGCTAATGCTGAAGATTCTTGTTTGTTGATACCAGATGCTCTTGCGGCAACGTAAGTTCCGGCATATTTGCCGACGATCGCGACTACTACCACCATCAAACACATCGCCCACAAAGCCGGACTGTTGAGTAAGCCGATCTGAGTTCTCAAACCACTGTAGGCAAAGAAGATCGGCAGTAGAAACGTCAGCACAAAATCTTCTGTCTTTTGGGCTAATTCTCGCGTCAGTCCTTCGTGTTTAGGCATCACCGCCCCAAATAAAAACGCCCCAAAAATTAGATGAATGCCGATCAACTCAGTAATCAATGCTGAGATCACGACTCCCATATAAATCAGCGCAACAACTGTTTGATTGAGCTTGCGAGCGCGATCGTAATAAGACGATAAATAGCTCAGTAGTTTGCGTCCCAACGTTGCCATGAAGCCGATATAGATGATTGACTGAACGATCGTGGGCAATGCCCCTGCCATAGAGTTTGTGCGTGTGACAGCGATCGCTAAAGCCAACAGACACCAAGCCGTCACGTCATCGACTGCCGCGCAGGTCAGAGCCAGCGTCCCTAAACGACTATTTTGTAAGTTATTTTCAGTAATAATTCGTGCCAGCACTGGAAATGCCGTAATGGACATGGCTGCTCCTAGAAACAGTGCAAATGCCGTGAACGACACGCCATTATTTGACACCTGCGGATAGAGCAGCAACGCCAGCAGCGTTCCCAATGAGAACGGCACGAGAATGCTGATGTGAGACACCAGCACCGCTCTATCTAAGTCATTTTTGAGATATTTTGGGTCTAACTCTAGCCCGATTAAAAACATAAAAAAGATCAGTCCGATCTGAGACAGCACCCCTAAATAAGGAATGGTCTCTGGCGTAAATAGGGCTGCCGCCACATCAGGAGCGATCGCACCAAACAGCGATGGTCCCAGCATGATGCCTGCCACGATTTCGCCAATCACCAACGGCTGCTTGATGCGCCGAAACGCCAGTCCCACCAATCGAGACAGACCAATGACGATCAAAACTTGAATCAAAACTTGAACAATGGGATCGAAGTGCATGATAGTAACCCTGAGACTTTAACTACTTCGATAGGGTGCGTCCTCGCCACGTCCAGCCCCAGCCTGTTTCGGTTTTAATGATCGAGGCGATCGAGATGGCGCTCACGACCATGCCACCAATGCCGCTTAACCACCAATAGTCAGGCGGAATATTTGAGAACTTTTGGACTAGACGACGCAGATTATAGTGCAGTCCGATCTCCACTAGGGCAAGCACGATCGGGCTAAAATCCCACCAGTGGATCGGAAAAACGATGATTCGAGCAATCGCGATCGTCAATCCCAACCAGGGCACGGTGAAGACTAAAAACGCCACAAAGGAACCATAGAGGGTCTGCCGCAGATTGCGATGTGAGCCGACATACCAGTTTTTAGTCCAGCCTTCCCAGAGCGCTGAAAACGATCGATACATTCTCACATCTGCCATCTCGTGTCCTAACCCATACCAAAGTTTCAGCCCGTTCTGCTTAATGCGTCGCCCTAGCTCTACATCTTCGACCACTTCATCGGCAACCGATCGGTGTCCGCCAATCCGCTCATAGGCACTGCGCCGAAACAGCATAAATGGACCCACCGCAAACACTGCCTCACGTTTTGGGTCGCAAACTTCTGCAAAACTATATGCAGCCGCAAATAAACTGGCGATCACTGGCTGGGCTAACCACTCACCCAAACAACCGCAGACGATCGTCATCCAAAAAGTTAGTAAGTCTGTTTGCTCTCGTTCGGCAACGGCAACGGCTGTCTCGATCGCACCTTGTTTAAGCTGCACGTCTGCATCAATGAACAGTAAAAAGTCTCCTTTGGTCAGAGGAGTCACTTGAGCGCACGCCCAATTTTTGCCCACCCACGTTTCATCTGGCGGGCGTGGTTTTCCTGCCAATACGTTCAGGCGAGGATCTGAAATGGCTTGCACGATCGCCAGAGTGCCATCTGTGGACTGATCATCAATCACCCAAACCTCTAACCGTTCAGAGTCAGAACTGTTAAGAACTGCCTCTACGCAACTGCGAATATTTTCAGCCTCGTTATAGGCGGGGATGATCACCGAAACCGAGGGCGCATTAGGCAGCGCTCGATCGACAGAAACCGGAGCAATCACCCTCGCCTCTGCCAAGTGTCGGCGCAGATTATTGGTAAAAATTCCCAAGGCAATCAGTGAACTTATGAGTGCAAAGAGCAGCAAAAAAACCACGACTTACCTCAAAATCTCTCTGAAACAAACTAAGGAACGTGGATTTATTAAGGTGCAACGTCTCACCCTCACCCTAGCCCTCTCCCCAAGGCGAGGGAACATGACTCCAGCTCCCTTCTCCTTGGGGAGAAGGGTTGGCGAGGGCTTCGCCCCACTTCGTGAGGAGGGCAGAAGACGCTTACAAGTCTTACAGGTTATTTAATCCACGATCCTAAGCGCCTAAGTATAGCGCGGGTCTTGTGCAAACCGACTCCTGTCTCATGGGCTGTTTTTTGAGGGATCATTTGAGGGATCAACGGTTATGTGCGAGAGGAATTGGAATCATTGCGTATAATCTGAACAGGAAACTTAACAAGCCCTTGGCTGATTCCTCTGCTCCTGTCACTCCAGTAGTTTAGTAAAACGATTTAATGATGCCCCGGATACTCGTCATCGACGATGACCCCGCTATCTCAGAACTAGTTGCTGTCAACCTCGAAATGGCTGGCTATGATGTCACTCAAGCGGGCGATGGCATTCGCGGTCAGGCGTTAGCGCTGCAAATTCAGCCCGATCTGATCATGCTCGATCTGATGCTGCCTCAAGTGGATGGATTCACGATTTGTCAGCGACTTCGCCGTGACGATCGCACCTCCGATATCCCTGTATTGATGCTCACAGCATTAGGGCAGACGCAAAATAAAGTCGAAGGGTTTAACGCTGGCGCAGATGACTATCTCACCAAACCCTTTGAAGTTGAAGAACTGCTGGCGAGAGTTCGGGCACTGCTACGTCGCACCGATCGCATTCCCCAAGCCGCAAAGCACAGCGAAATTCTCAGCTACGGTCCTCTCGTTTTGGTGCCAGAGCGGTTTGAGGCGATTTGGTTTGGCAAGACGGTCAAACTGACTCACCTAGAATTTGAACTGCTGCACTGCTTGCTTCAGCGTCATGGTCAAACGGTTTCTCCGAGCGAGATTCTCAAAGAGGTCTGGGGCTATGATCCCGATGATGATATCGAGACGATTAGAGTTCACGTCCGACATTTGAGAACTAAGCTAGAGCCAGAGCCGCGTCATCCTCGCTTTATCAAGACCGTTTATGGAGCTGGCTACTGTTTAGAGTTGCCTAGCACGGGCGATGTTGAGGCAGACGTAGAGTCTTCTGTAGCAGGTTGAGATAGGGGATCGAAAAGGGCATAGTGAGTGACGATCGCTCCATGCAGGGTTTGCTGAATGCCAAGTCTCTATACCGAAATTGAGATTAACTCGCC
>JBBRMC010000218.1:0-6172 GCA_038231055.1 Leptolyngbyales cyanobacterium | reverse complement strand
TCGTTAAGCATATTAGCAAACATTTCTTTGAAAGCAACTTCCGTTTGCAAGAGTGATCAGGACTATTGTATTAGTCTAGATAAAAAAGAATGACGTAATTTTGATGTTATCTGATTGAGAAGATTAATATTTACAAAGCTCCTCAAACCGGATGGGGACAGATAAACCACTCTTGCCCCCAATGCTTGATCTACAACTCTAAAAACTTAGTGATTGATCCCCAAATTAAATCCCTCACATCAAGCAATGAGTGGTCACTATTGAGTTCGGTCAACTCGACCCAAGGGCGCAATGCTCTATATTCGCGACTAGCCTCAACGGGGATCACCTCATCGTCAATGCCATGGAAAATTAGGGTGGGAACAGGGCGTTGCAGTCGTGCCTGATCATAGTGAGCACAGTCCACTATAAATTGATAATTTAAGGGCAACAATCGCTCTGCTGCATAGTGGTAAACCATAAGAGGTTGCCCAGACTGCCATCGCTGTAGCTGGGTTTCTCCCAGTTTGGGCAGCCAATGATTGAGAAAACAAAATGCCGGAGCAATCAAAACCAGCCGACTCACTTGAGGACACTGCTCTGCAACCCAAGCGGCGGTCAATCCTCCTAGACTAGAGCCGATGATCGTGACAGGCTGATTGGGTGGCAACTCAGCACATACCTGCTGAATCTGACGAGTCAGGGTCAGATGAGTAAAGTCATTTTGGTTAAGATCGGGGAGGTGAAGAGTGAGATTCAGGGCGGTGAAGCGATCGTGCAAATCTTGTGCCTTGCGCGATCGTGGACTGGATGCAAACCCATGCAGATAAACGTAACTAGGCATTTGCCTCGTAGCATCACTCACGTTCTGGTTAATGGCACAAAGTTTTTAAGTGGGGGAATTCATCATGGGCAGCGCAGCTTATACAGTCTTTTTCATCTTTGGCGGCATCTGGGTCGTGATGGCGGTTGCGGCTCTGATATTCTTACTCAAATCTGAGGGTCAGTCTATTCGCTTAGACGGACGAGCGCTCTTGGTCGCACTTCCGATCGTGATCCCCATGATCGCGGCTCTCACGATCGCGGCTCTCTACCATTAGGCTCTCTGCGATGCTGCATTCGTTCAGCAAACTTGCGTCGCTGGTCAGCATTCAACACCTGTCGCGTTTCTAAAAGACTGTCAAACTGGGCATCTGCCAACTGTTCGCGCAGGGTTTTGACTTGACGATATTTTTCACGAATTTGAGCTACGGAGGCATCACTCATCATCAGCGATCGCAGCTCTTGCTGTGCTTGCTGAGTGGCTTGACGCTGACGGTCAATCTGCTCTCTAGACTGACGACGAATCGCCTGAATTTTCTGCATCTGATCAGTCGTCAAATTGAGGTCTCGCAACCAGCCCACACCTCGCTGTGATGGTCGAGTAGGCACTTCAGCTACGGGATCGATCGCAAATAAAGACGGTTCTATTTTGGCATCGGCTTGATGGTTGCCTTTGAGCACGATCGCACCTCCAAGAGCAATCAGCAGCGCCATAACCGCCGCCACCCGACGAACTATCGGAGACTTAAGAGGAGAGCGAGAAGGGTGATCATTCATCATTTATTGAGATCAACTCGGTGTCTGAATTGTTAGAAAGGGTGCTGTTCCAGTTGGTTTCAATGAAGGCTTCTAGGGTTGCAACCTCACCGGGACTCGGCTGAGGCGGCACTAGAGCACGATAGCTGAGAACTGCGGTGATTAAGCTAGCAGCCAAGGCAGGAGCAGCAATCCAACGATTCCAGCGACGAGAAATTGAGCGATCGTGATTCCCCTCGATCGCGGTCATAATCTCTTTCTCTAATCCCGCATCAGGAGGAGGCGATGGCGATCGGTGTCGGTGTAAAAACTCAACTAAATCCTGGTCATCGTTGTCTGAAAACGGACTCATAGCTGGACTCCCTCCTGATAGAGAAATTGTCGCATTGCCGCACGGGCATGAAATAAACGAGATTTCACCGTGCCCACTGGAATCTCTAAAATTTCGGCGATCTCCTTCTGCGGTACACTTTCCAAATCGTGTAAGACCAAAATGCTGCGGTGGTCAAAGCTGAGAGTCTTCAGCCCTCGCCGCACTAAATCTTGATAGTGTAAGTGCATCAGATCGGGCGCATCTTGGTGGGTTGGCGCTTGGTGAGTCAACGCCTGAAGGCGCGATCGTCCCTTGGCTGCGATTTGTCGTTGATCAAAGGCGACATTCCAGGCAATGCGGTAGAGCCAAGTCGAAAATTGAGCAGATTGCCGAAACTTGGGTAAGCCTTTCCAAGCTCGCAGAAACACTTCCTGAACTAAGTCATCTAGAGCAGTCGGGTCGCAAAGCTGGTAGAGAACTGCTCTGACTCGGTTCTGATGCCGTTGATAAAGGCGACGAAAGCTTTGAGAATCTCCCTTCACGCAACGACGCACTAAGTCTTGATCCGACTCCTCAAACTGGCTGTCTATAAACGAGTCTTTCGCTATCACATCGATCGTTGCCGCTAACACCTGTGGATCGTTCCTGCACTGGATTGGTAAGTTATAGTCCTTAGACTGGAGAGCGATCGAAAGGGTTCACTTTAATTTTATCTCTTAAGAGCTGGTGACGAATGACAAAGGATCAGAGATAAGCCTCTTACTATTGATCATAGTTAGTTGATTGATCCCGATCGCCTTTGAGCCATGCCACAAACCTCTCCCTTCGCTGAGCAAGTTATTTTGATTACAGGTGCCTCTGCCGGAATCGGGGCGGGTCTAGCGCAATTTTTAGCCAATCGCTATCATGGCATTCGTCTAGTTTTAGCTGCGCGCAGCGTCGAAAAACTTGCCCAGGTTGCCGAGCAGTGCAGCAAAGCGGGGGCAGAGGTGCTCACGGTGCCAACCGATATGGCACAGGTCGAACAGGTGCAGGCACTGGCACACAAAACCCTTGAGCGCTTCGGTCGCGTTGATGTTTTGGTTAATAACGCAGGCTATGGGCAAATGGGTCCGATCGAGCTAATCCCGCCCGATGCCGTTCAACGACAGTTGCAGGTAAATGTGTTGGGCGCAATTACACTAATTCAGGCGTTGATTCCCGTGATGCGAGATCAGGGAGGCGGCAGAATTATTAACGTCAGTTCCCTTGCAGGTAAAATTGCCTTTCCGCTTGGAGGGTTATATAGTGCTTCTAAGTTTGCATTGGAGGCAGTGAGTGATTCTTTGCGACGAGAGTTAGCTCCGTTTAATATTCGGGTGAGTGTGATTGAGCCAGGTCCCGTCAGCACAGAGTTTTTTGACGTGGTAGACAGAGAAGTCGATCGCACCATTCATGACCCCGAACAGTCTCCCTATCGGCTTGCCTTTAAGAAGTTAGAAGGCTTAGAAAAACAGACCAGCAGCCGTGCTTGGACTTCTGAACAGGTGGCAGTCGTCATTCTCAAAGCCATGACCGCCCGAAATCCTCGTCCGCGCTATGTGGCTGCAACCAGTGGTGATTTCTTACTGTTTATGATGACCAAAGTTTTGCCCACCAGTCTGGTAGATCAGTTTTGGCAACGATTTTATGGCATTGATCTGGTCGCTAAAGACTGGCAAAAAAGGAAGAATGAAGCATAAGTTAAGAGTGGTCACTCCAATTTCGTGCTTTGTCCATTCTGTTTTATTCCTCATTCTCTACTAGACTCACGGTGATGGATTTACTCGAATACCAGGCAAAAGAGCTTTTTCGTGAAATGGGCATTCCTGTTTTGCCATCGCAGCGCATCGATCGCCCCAGAGACCTCAAAGGCTTAGAGTTGCCGTATCCGATCGTGCTCAAGTCTCAAGTTTATATGGGCGGACGAGGACGTGTGGGTGGAGTCCGGTTTGTTGAGAATACGATCGATGCAGTCGCGGCAGCTCAAACGATCTTCAATTTGCCCATCATGGGCGAATATCCAAAAGTGCTGCTGGCAGAAGCAAAATATGACGTGCAGCAAGAACTCTATTTGGCAGTGGTGCTGAATCAATCGATTCGCAGACCGATGCTGTTAGGTTCTTTAAAGGGTGGCGTAGATGTGCAAGCCGCCATCGACGAAATGAAACACGTCGTCGTCGATCAAGACTTTTCGCCCTTCTATGCCCGTCGATTAATGCTGAAAATGGGGTTGCAGGGAGCGCTAATTAACTCAGTTAGCGCGATCGTCGAGAAAATGTATCGGCTGTTTCTCGACAATGACCTTGATCTCGTGGAGATTAATCCCCTTGGGGTCAGCCCGACGGGTGAAGTCATGGCACTGGATGGCAAAATAACCGTCAACGACGATGCCATTGCCCGTCACCCTGCCCTCGCTGCACTCAACCCCAAAGCAACCGTCGCGCCGCTGCGTCCCTTAGACGAGTTGGCTCCCTCAATTGCTGTCGATCACTTCCCAGAAGTGGTTTCTGCTTTAAACTCCGATGGGCAAATAGGCATTCTTTGCAACGGTGCGGGATTGACGATGGCAACTATGGATCTTGTCTGTCAATCGGGAGGCAAGCCTGCCAATTTCTTAGACATTGGCAGTGAAACTCACTATAGCTGTATGTCTGACATCCTTGAAGAACGTCTAGAAAACGGGCTAGAAGCGATCGCTCAAAACAAGCAGGTGAGAGTGATGTTAATCAATCTAGTCAGTGGAACGGTTCCCTGCGATCAGATTGCAGATGCGATCGTGCGATTTCTGCAACACCAAAGTCGCAAGGTGCGCAGCATTAGTGAAGCCAGAGAAGACGGTCTTGTCAGTCGAGTTGCTCGCACTCCTCAACTGGTGATTAGATTAGTTGGCTCTCGTCTAGCAGAGGCAAAAGAACGATTATCGACGACTCAATCCTTGGTCATTGATGACTTAGAAATTGCAGTTTCTCAAACGGTGAACCTTGCAAAACAGGTTAAAAAATCAAGTTAACCAAACCTTAACTGTTTATTAACTCACGGACGGTTCCGTGTTTTTACGGAACTTCTAATCCAGTTCTCGGTGGCGATTAAGGAGTCGAGCGAAATCTCCCATCTTGTAGTTAACTCAGCAGAAATATAATTTTGTAGCCCATATGATACCAATCACTGTCTACTTTTCTATGGCTTTGGTAAATTAGACACTTCTTCTACTTCACCGCTTAGAAACTCTAGCACTTCGACCTTACGCGTTGAGCCTCTCTCATCTTGCGACTCCATAGCAGAACGTTTATAGTC
The DNA here is from genome assembly GCA_038231055.1 of Leptolyngbyales cyanobacterium. Classification (GTDB taxonomy): domain Bacteria; phylum Cyanobacteriota; class Cyanobacteriia; order Leptolyngbyales; family Leptolyngbyaceae; genus Phormidesmis_A. The sequence continues at coordinate 987 of JBBRMC010000218.1, read as the reverse complement.
CTTGCAAGTTGCCTCTTCTGTCCCCAAATGTTTTGACTGGGCTATCGATCGCCGATCTCTTTGAGCAGTTACCTCTTAAACCTTTATGATCTTTACTCCAACTAGCAAGGTGATTGTCCAAGGCATTATGGAACCGTTGGGGGTGACTTGTGCGCTGCTCATGAAGGAGTATGGGACGCAGGTAGTCGCTGGCATTAGCCCCGGATTTGGGGGACAAATGCTAAAGGGAATTCCCGTTTTTGATATGTTGGAGCAGGCGCTTCCACTCATCGGAACAGTAGACGTAGCCGTTATCTGCACTCCTCCCTATGCGGCGCTAGATGCTGCCTTAGAAGCGATCGCCACAGGCATTCGGCAGGTGATTTTGATTAGTCAGGGCATCCCGCCTTTAGATATGGTGCATCTGATCCGCAAAGCCGAAGCTACCGAAACGCTGCTAGTCGGACCTAACAGCCCCGGAATTATTGTGCCAGGGCAAATCCTGCTGGGCATTCATCCACCTGATCTCTACACCCCTGGGTCGGTGGGTTTGATTAGTCGCAGCGGCACGTTGACCTATGAGATCGCCTGGACGTTAACTCAGGCAGGATTGGGACAGTCAATCGGCGTTAGCGTAGGTGGCGACATGATCGTTGGCTCCTCGTTTCCTCAATGGCTACAGATTCTCGACGAAGACGACAGGACTGAGGTGATCGTCTTAGTGGGTGAGATTGGCGGAGACAGCGAGGAAGCAGCAGCCCACTATATTGCGGAAGCGATCGATAAACCTGTGATTGCTTACATTGCTGGGCGCAGCGCTCCGAAGGGCAGACGCATGGGACACGCAGGTGCCATTATTGATTCACAAATTGCCGATTTTGGTCCTGACATTGGCAGTGCCGACAGCAAAGTCAATGCGTTTAAGCGCGCTAAAATTCCGGTTGCCGATCGTCCATCTGAGATTCCTGCCATGGTGAATAAGCTGCTCAAAGCACCCGCACAGCGATC
>JBBRMC010000217.1:0-6175 GCA_038231055.1 Leptolyngbyales cyanobacterium | reverse complement strand
TGAGTTTTGCCTGCACGATGCTCAACCATTGCCTCGGCAGCAAGTTTAGCCAACAAATCTGGGGAACGCACAAAGGACTCGTCCCACTGCTGATCCTCTTCGAGTTCTTCCATGATTAGGGTGGCGATCGCATCTTGCTCTTTGGTCGGCAAGGTTTTTAGTCGGGCGATCGCTCGTTCAAGTAATTCGGTCATGACTACACCACTCAAGTAAGGTCAGCTTTCTTCATTATGCTTTTCGTCTCAGCCACTCTAATGCTCTACGATTCTGTACAGCATCTTTCTAGAAACACCTTTCATAGAAATAGCTCAACTAAATGCTTCTCGATCACTTGCAACTTCTAACCAACCTCCGATCGCATCTTCAAGCATCTCTAATAAGTGCTCATAACTCTCCCCCCAAGTGTGACACCCTGGAAGAGCTGGTACGGAGGCACACCACACATTGTCTTCCTGCCAAATAATCGCCTTAATTTTCATGGAGTTGAGTTATTTTGAGAAGCTTGATTTTGCAACCTTCGTAAGCAATCTCAACGCCTCGTTTACAGAAGCCGAATCTCGAAAGACCTCCGCTACATCTGGGTCAAGCACCACAACATTAGTAGATTGCTTGTAAGCCTCATAATACTTACCGCGAACACCACCTGAAAAGTCATACTCCGGTTTCATCTCATCGTTTCCAGTTATCTCAGATTCCTGACTCATAGCTTCTTCTCTCCTGTCGAGTCGCTAAACGGGCACTAATTATGCGGACTTCACCTTCTCGTTCGGTGTGGGACACCACTAAAAGACGCTGCATTCCTGATAATCCTGTAGTCAGAAAACGGGATTCACCTATGGAATGATCAGGGTCTGCAATGGTTGCTGCTAGGGGATCTCCAAAAACTGTAACCGCCTCCTCAAAAGATACACCATGCTTCTCAGCATTCCTAATTGCTTTGCTTGGGTTCCACTGAAAACTCATTTACTGTAATTTTAAGCGGCTTGCTGTCGGCTGGAACCTACACTTTAGACGTGTGTGCTGCCAGCACTGCTGGGATTAAGAGAGAAAGACTCGTAATATTCTGAGTCATCGTAGATTTTTAGCGCAAATTCATTTTCAAAATGCAGAGTGAAAGATGTAGGTACATTGATAGAAACACTATGAACCCTCTGCCCAATGATTAGATGAACACAATACTTCTCTCGTTGACTATGAGGTGTGAGTTGATCCCATAAGACACTATTGTGATTCCACAATTCCCACTTGCCCTCTGCACTAATGCTGCTGCCATCGGCAAAATGGAACTGAATCTGGAACTCACCCAACCCAACTTGAATGCATTCTTGCCCTACAAACTTAGCAAGTGGAAGACTTTCAAGAACTCTATACATTACCGATGAAACTAAGATAGCTCAATCTTAACTCCAACAGACAAACTTCAAGTTGTATCTCATCTGTGCAAGATTGACACGCTTCTGCTCGCTCATCTCAAATCCGCGATCGCCACCCCACACCCAAAACAATCAGAAATTCGCCTTATAATGGTCATTCCCTAAGTTTCTCTGAGCTAACCACAAGACGAGCTTAGGCATCTAAGATCACAGCAGAGGGCTTCAGATAGGGTTATGCAATTCATCGATCAGGCAGAAATTCAGGTTCAGGCGGGTGACGGAGGCGATGGCATCATCGGCTTTAGACGCGAGAAATATGTCCCCGCAGGTGGACCGTCAGGCGGCAACGGCGGCAGAGGCGGGTCTGTCATCCTCCAAGTGAGTGAAGACCTGCAAACCTTGCTGGACTTCCGCTACAACCGTCTTTATAAAGCAGAAAACGGACAAAAAGGCGGAAACAACAAACGCACAGGCGCATCAGCCGACGATTTGATCATTGAAGTTCCCTGCGGTACCGTCATCTACGACGCTCAGACCGACGAATCGATCAGCGATCTCACCGAAAACGGTCAAACATTTTGCGTTGCCAAAGGCGGTCGCGGCGGTGCTGGAAATCATTGCTTCCTCAGCAACCATAATCGCGCTCCCGAACGAGCCTTGCCCGGTCAAGAAGGCGAAGGTCGGTTTCTGCGGTTAGAACTCAAACTGTTGGCAGAAGTGGGAATTATCGGCTTACCCAACGCCGGAAAATCGACGCTGATTTCGGCACTGTCAGCGGCTCGTCCCAAAATTGCAGACTATCCCTTTACGACGCTGATCCCCAACTTAGGCGTGGTTCGCAAACCGACTGGAGACGGCACTGTATTCGCCGACATTCCCGGATTAATCGAAGGGGCACACACTGGCTTAGGGTTAGGACATGACTTTTTGCGTCACATTGAGCGGACTCGATTGCTGCTGCATTTAGTCGATGCCACCGCCGAAGACCCGATCGCTGACTATCACACTATCACTCAAGAACTGCACGCCTATGGGCGCGGCTTGCCCGATCGTCCTCAAATCATCGCCCTTAATAAGATCGATGCCGTAGATGTCGATCGAGATTTAGACGCGATCGTGGCTCAACTTCAAACCCTCACAGGTGCCTCTGTATTCTTAATTTCTGCCGTCACTCGCACCGGATTAGAACCGTTGCTCAATCAGATTTGGCAAGATCTGGATGCGATTCAAGCCAAAGACGCGATTGAGCAGGCTGTCTACGTGTAGAAATCAGACGTTTAGGGTTGAGCGACCCTGGTTCGCAGGAGAGAACTGCCTTGAGGATTGGTTTCAGACGGCATTGGAGTTTGAGTTGGCTGACTCGGATTGGCAGCCCCTTGAGCTGGAACAGGTTGACTGAAATATTGATAGGTGAGACGAGACACTTGCCGAATCAACTCTTCGGCGCGTTCATCAGCACGCGGACGCTTGACCAGTGCCCCAATCAGATAACGCTTACCGCTAGGCATATCAACCACGCCGACATCTCCGATTAGGGTACCAATGGTGCCCGTTTTGTGAGCGATCGTTGCTCCTTCACCCAAACCAGTTGGCAGCAGCGACGCATTGGCAGTGTGACGCATGATATCTAACAGACGATCGCGCGATCGCAGAGACATGAGTTTGCCATTCGTGACAAGCCCTAATGCTGTGACTAGATCTTGCGAACTGCTGGTATTGGTGCCTGCGATATCCGGTAATGGGTTGTGAATGGCAGTGCTGGTCAAGCCCCACGACTGAAAGCGCTGAGTCAAGACATCTTTGCCACCTAAGCGATCGATCAGCATATTGGTTGCCGTGTTGTCGCTGACAGTAATCATTTTTGTCGCGGTTTCTAACGCCGTGAACTGGGTTCCTGGAGGCTGATATTGCATATCACCTGACTCGGTGGCGATTAGGTCAGGGCGCATCGTCAGCAGTTCATCAAGCCGAATCTTGCCTGCATCCACATCTTGAAAAAATGCCACCAAGATCGGAAGCTTAATCGTGCTGGCACAGGGCAAGGCAACTGAGGCGTTGATGTTGAGAAACGCATTCGTATCTAAATCGACAAGCATCACACTAGAGTTCAGTTGAGGCTGCTGAGCCACTAAAGCTTGAATGTCGTTCTTCAAAGGCAAAATTTCTTGCCCCAGGGTCAGCGCCGATGCCTGTTCTAAAGGAGTTGCCGGAACGGTTGCAGTTTGTTCAGTCTTTTCTGACTGAGAAGCTCCGGCTGCAAAATAACGAGCGGGGTCCCAAGCCGACAGAATGGTTCCGGCAAGAACTCCTAAGCCGACTCCCAAAATCAGTAGGCGAGTGCCATAGACTAGGGCAGTGCCCGATCGAGTGCGAGGACGAGGTGGAGCGCTCACCGCGCCAGCAGACAGCATAGAAACCTTTCGAGGCTTGCGGCTGCGTCGATTTGTATTTGCCGCTACGGGTTGAGAGCCGGGTTTGAGACGGCGGCTTTCAGCAGGAGAACTTGCCCCGTTGCGACGGCGATCGCGCAGGTCTTTTAGGCGATCGGACTGACTCAGTTTTTCGTCAAACTTCAAGGGCGGACGCGAAGCACGATCGGAGACAACCTTCTTCCCATTAGGAACTGGAGGAACAGGCAACTTTCGACCTCGTGAGGGCATCTCTGGTTTGCGCGATCGCCGATCGGCGGGGCGTTGACGAGACGCTGTTGCAAGGCGAGGAACTGGCAGTTTGCCAAAACGCATAGGCGCATCTGGCTGATGGATTGAGGAATTGTCCTCAGATGGCATGGTTGGGTCGTTGCCAGATTCCCACATTGAGATCACTCCCTGTTGATAAGCGCAATTGAATGGACAAGTTTTGAACGGTTATTATAGGTGCCCTTTACCGTTCTGAGACAGCCTATTTGAACGAAGATCTTCCTGGCTAGATGTAGGGATTTTACATTGAGTTGAGCAAATTGTTTAGTGGGAGTAAGAACATTAAGCATCGTCTTTTTGGGTGAGTGCCCATTCGCCTTGACGTAGGATACCTCTCAGTAAAGCGACTTCGGGGGCAGATGGATAAGCGCGATTGAGGAGCCGTCTGAGTTTTTCCATGCGACTATTAGCAGTGTGAGGGTGAAGATAGCCGATTTTTAGCAGGAGCCGTTCGAGATGTTGACAATAGGCTTCAATTTCATCGAGGGGAGCAGGTTCTGAAATGGGGATGTCGGGGGCAACTGAGCGGACTTCTGACCTCTGAACCTCTAGCGCTTGAGACAACTCGTAGCAGCAAATCGCGACTGCCTGCGCCAAATTCAATGATGGATAGATCGGGCTAGAAGGAATATAGACGAACCGTTGAGCAAAGTTGAGTTCTTCGTTGCTGAGTCCTCGTTCTTCGGCTCCAAAGATCAGGGCAGTTTGTCCATCTGTTTGAAAATCTTCTAATAGCCAGGGAAGAGCATCTTTGGGATGTTCAAGGGGCATATCTAGCGATCGAGTTCGGACGGTGGTGGCGATCGCTCGATGACATCCTCTCAGCGCGTCCGGCAACGTTGGTGTGATCTGCGCGGCTCCTAACACGTCATTGGCATGAACTGCCATTTGTCGTGCCTCTGCCGACTGAGGATCGCATTGAGGATTCACCAAAATCAGATGAGATAACCCCATGTTTTTCATGATGCGGGCGATCGAGCCAACATTCAGCGCCCCGGCTGGCTCTACTAAGATAATGCGGACTCGATCGAGGGCAGATTCAGTCATTGCAGAGAAGTTTGAGGAATTCTGACAGGCGCTTTAATTTTGCGTTCTAATTTAGAAAGCTCAACACGTTTCAACATTCTCTCAACTATGGGACGCGATCGCGCTAAGTCTGATCTACCGACAAAAGTATGTCCAGTTTGCGGTTTGCCCTTCACCTGGCGCAAAAAGTGGGAGAAAAACTGGGACGAGGTGAAGTATTGCTCAGAACGGTGTCGCCGTCGCCGATCTAATGCAAAAGAATAGGGACACATCGAAACTATGCCCCTTTCTAAATCTGGCAGTGCTGAATTGAGAGTTGAAAGCCGATCGCGGTCTCTCGGACTATCCCCTAACCCTGGTGGATTTTAAGGCAAGCTCGATACCGATTGTGAGCCTCGTTGCTCGGCATACATCGCTCTAAGCACCATTGCGGGATCAACTAACTGACGAGCATATTTCAAACCCCAGTGTAGATGAGGTCCAGTTGTGCGTCCGGTCATACCAACGCGACCGATTCGAGCACCCGCAGGAACCATCTGTCCTTGCCAAATTTGAATGCCGCCCGTGCGATCGCTTAAATATTTACCATTGCCATCGGTTTCGACACGACCATTCATGTGGCAATAGACGTGCTCCCAGTCACCGGATTGAATCACGATCGAGGTGCCACAAGCGGTGTTATCAGAGACTTCAACCACTTTGCCCGTCCACCAACTACGAATATAGCTCCCTTCAGGAGCAGCCATATCTAATCCTCGGTGAAACTCTTGATTGACCGCACCATCGGGTGATTGCCGATAGCCAAACGGAGACGTGTAGCCCTGAAAGTTTTCGACGGGAAAGGATGCGCCTTGCCAAGCGTGCGTAACGGCTGCTTGAGTTGTGCCAGGTTCTAATGCGGTCGCACTGCCTTGACTCCATCCGAGTAAGAGAGCAGTCACAAAGCCCAATCCTGCGAGTAGAACTAGGTACTTTTTAGAGGCGGAATTGAGTTGAGTCATGAATGATTTCAGGGCTGGCTGCATTCCTTCACTCCTTGAGGGGGTTTTCAGGGGAGAATTAAGCGATCGGGCATTC
>JBBRMC010000216.1:0-6211 GCA_038231055.1 Leptolyngbyales cyanobacterium | reverse complement strand
TATGGAGTTCGGCAATCGGTGCCTAGAACTTGGCATTCTTCCAACTCACAAAGTTAGCCATCCAAATTTGAGCATTTTTGTAAGAGAATACGCGATGTGCAACTTTCCCCAAACGCTTGAAGATAATGCCCTCACCCTAGCCCTCTCCCTAAGGAGCTACCGTGTACACACAAGTCCTCGTAGCTTCGTTTGAGTCGGCTTATGCCCCCTAAATCCCCCAAAATTGGGGGACTTTGAACAAGATAAATAGCTTGACCTCTAAAACCTCGTTTCAGCTCAAAGTCCACCAGAATGGGGGATTTAGGGGGCGAAAGGTTTTGGCAATGACGGAGCGGATCAACTTGTGTGTACACGGTAGCCTTAGGGAGAGGGGTTTGGGGTGAGGGTTCTTAGTCGCACATCGCGTGAGAATCTAACCCTCTTGTAAGATTTGTCTTGCCACGATCAACACGAGGAGACACTTGGTAAGCAGGTAACTTATCGACTGCTCAAACGCACCGAACCCACGATTCAAAAATTTTTGCTGCAAGCGGCGGTGATTACGCCTGATCAAGTTCGCATTACTTTTCTCCTGATGTATCGGCAAGAGACAAACCGTACGTGCGTCCGCGCCACTGAGTCGGTTGTTGAGTCGAAGAGAGAACAATCCGTAAAACGGCGATCGGGTCAGCGATCGGAGAGAGCCAAAACATCCAGGCAGATTTGGCTTGAGAACGATCATAGGAGGCAGCGATCGCCCAATTCAACGCGATCCGAATCGCCACCAAAAAGCCATTCAATCCTAACGCCATTAGTGCAGGAATTGTAGTGTTTCCGCCTCCGACCATCAGGGCTGATAGCCCCAACATTGGCAACGGCAATCCCTGGACTGAGAGCAAAAGCCACAAGTCGCCCCAGATTTGACCTTGAGAAGCAGCATCTTTGAGATCGAGCGATCGTCCCCATTCTTTCCAGGTTTCTGCCATACCCTCATACATTCGCACTCTGAGAATCTTTGCCCCATCCATGAAGCCAACTTTGGCACCGTTGGCAGCAGCAAAACGAGCCAGAGTGACATCATCACAAAACGAGCCACGAGCGCTGGTGTATCCATCTAGCTGCACGAGAAGCGATCGACGACAAAAGAAACATTGACCATTTGCCATAACTCGCTCTGGAGGGTTGTCTTTCTCTCCGGCGGCTCCAAATCGATAAACTAGGGTCATCAACAAAGCAGGCTGAAGCCAAAGCTCGCCTGGATGTTTAAGAATAAATTGCGGAGATAGCGAAATCAGATCATAGTTTTCTGAGCAAGCTGTCTCGATTAAACTGGCGACTAAACCAGGGTGTGGCTGAGTATCGGCATCAATACCTAAGATCCACTCGCTGCGATCGGAGCTTGCCAAAAAGCCAGAGTGCAGTGCCCAAGGGCGACCAACCCAGCCTGATGGCAGCGGATCGTCATTGATTAGCCGAAACCGAGGATCGGTTTTTTGAGCGTCTTTAACCAGGTCAGGAGTTCCATCCTGCGAGTGGCTATCCACTACGATGATCTCTCGAACTTCATAACTTTGGCGACTCAGCCCTTCTAAGCACGGCTTGATCCGCTCGGCTTCATTCAGCGTTGGGACGACCACACTAACCACTCCAAATGAGTCAGGAGCCGCCGATCGCGGGTCGAGAGGAGGATGACGAGTGGGTCCCTTAAGCAACCTTGACAGCAAAATCGCCACGGCTGGCACTTGAATCAGCACCAAAACTAAAAATCCAACGTCTTGACGCAATATATTCTGAGTGCTGACTAACCCTAAGCTGTTTATTCCTAATTGCAACAAACTCGTCAATCCTCTTGCTCTTTTTGAGTGGTAATGAATCGTTATTTCTCAGAAACGCCAACCGGAACGATCGGAGACTCCCCTCCTAGCTCTCTAACCTGTAAGACGGTTTCTAACTGAGCTACGGTTGGGTTAGGTTTTGCAACCCACCAAAGGACGATCGCCGGAACGACTCCCAAAAATGTGCTTAATGCTGTCGGAATCCAGAATCGCGCATCCAGTTGAGCGACGGTGATCACGGCTCCAAACGCAAAATTAATTAGATAAATCGCGAGGGGCACAGTGAGTTGATCACGGCTGAGATTGAGCGGCGCTTTGCCCCAAAACAGAGATGCCACGGTCATAAACACGGCTCCAGTCCCAAACCAGCCTGACAAGTTGCGATAGGGCATTCCAAAAAAGGCACCGAGTTGCTTAAACTCCCAAAATGGATAGGGAGTCTGGCTCATGGCAGGGTCAAGCACAAAATCCCAGGCGGTCAACATCAGCGAGCCTACGGCGATCGCTCCCACTAAACGCGCCCAAACCGGGAGTCTGAGGCTTTCTAAGCCGGCTCTTGCCAGCACATAGCAAGCCAAGCCCAAATAAAACCACGAGAGGGGAATGGTGAAGGGCACTAATCCCGCAACTTTATAGCCCAAACCGCTTAGATAGCCATATTCGCCAAATGGGAAGCCCGTGCTCGTGCCCAGCAATTCGCTGCCGAGTGAAAGCACGATCGCCGGAATCATAAACGTCAGCCAGCGCTGTAAGCCGAGAACTTGGTAAGCATAGATTGCCATCGTGATGGCACCCAGCAAGATATAAACGACTCCCCCGCCTGACATACTCAAACCAAACGCCGCCTGACCAAATGATGGCAGTGCCAAAATAAAATCAGGGTTGGGCAACACCAGCAGTAACCCTGCCAGCCCAAATGCCAATGCCACTGTATGACCAGTTAGGCAGAAGCGCTCAATCGCCATCAGTTGCTTCATAAGGACTCCTCAGAAAATGTGGCATTCATGAATGCCTGCTATAAGTTTACAAATCTTTAATCACAAACTCGCACTAGGGCACTGGTTTTTTCACATTTCTGGAAAATAGGTCAAATGTCATCGATCGTAAGAGGGAAATAGTAGGGTGCTGCGTCCTGACTAATATAGAAACCTACGAATCGGTTAGGCTGTTAATCCTACAACAATCTTCTGCTTGATCCGATCTCTATCTATGAATAATGCTGCTAAGATCCGCTAGACGTTCCTTGCAATTGCAGTTTGGACTCAGACTTTTCACCCCGACGCTTATAGCTGAATGACTCAACTGAACAACGCGTTCACCCTCTTTTTAAGTTTGCTGGTAGAGGCAATTCCCTTCTTATTGTTAGGAGTTTTGTTTTCTGGTCTGCTGCAATTTTTTATCGATGAGCGGCGATTGCTGGCGATTTTGCCTAAAAACCCTCTGCTGGGTGCGTTTACCGGAAGCTGTATCGGGTTTTTATTTCCTGTTTGTGAGTGTGGCAATGTACCCGTAGCGAGACGGTTGCTGATGCAAGGTGCCCCGGTTTCAGTGGCGATCGGGTTTCTCCTGGCTGCACCGACGATTAATCCGATCGTCTTTTGGGCAACTTGGACAGCCTTTCGAGATCAGCCAGAGATTGTGTTTTTGCGCGTGGGCTTCTCACTAGCGATCGCGACCATCATTGGGTTTATTTTCAGTGTCCAGACCGATCTGCGCCCGTTGCTTCAGCCTGGAGTCGCCTCCGCAATAACGATGCGAAGTCAACCGTCTAACTCAGCTCCATCTCTGCTGCAATCGGGCACTTATTTTCTAGGGCAATCGGCTAAACCGTTGATTACTGACCCGTCTGAGCTACAGGCAGCGATGATGGCAACGGTATCGAAGCCCATGAGCTTCCGGCTAAGATTGCTGCTTGAGAACACGGTGCAGGAAATGCGTGAGCTGGGAGCCGTGTTGATTTTAGGAAGCGCGATCGCCGCTCTGGTGCAAGTCTTCGTACCTCGTGATTTGATTCTCAGTCTAGGTCAAAGCCCGATCACGTCAATTTTGGCGATGCTGCTGTTGGCGGGGGTGGTTTCTATTTGCTCCACGGTGGATTCATTTTTTGCGCTCTCATTTGCTTCAACGTTTACGAGCGGTTCTCTCGTCGCTTTTCTAGTGTTTGGTCCCATGATTGACTTGAAAGGTGTGGGGCTGATGCTGTCGATCTTCAAGCCGAGAGCGATCTTCTACCTGTTTGCTTTAGCGGCGCAGTTAACGTTTATCTTGACGCTATTCATCAATTTGTACATTAGTTAATCATTCATGGCTCGTACCTTCATCCGCTCATTTCTGCCTTGGTTAGATGTGCTGGCGATCGCCGCTTGGGGCGTTTTGCTGCTCTATTATTGGCTGTCTGAGAAGCTCTTTTTGCTGATCCATCCCAACTACATTGGGTTAACTGTGACGGCAGGGATCTTTTTGTTATTCGTGAGCGGATTGAAAGGGCTGTTTTTGCTGCGATCGAGCCGAAGTCGTCAACCCTCTGCACCGATGCAGCAAATGACCTTGTTTCCGCCAGGGTTGGGAAGTTTGCTGCTGTTAGGAGTCGCGATCGCCGGATTATTGATTACGCCGCGTGCCTTTGCGAGCCAGACCGCCCTCGATCGAGGCGTGACGGATGCAATCACGTTAACGCGAGTGAAGCCTCAATCGTTTCGAGCTTCGACGCGCACCGAAGATAAAACCCTAATCGACTGGATTCGCACCCTTCAGGTTTACCCTGAACCCGATGCCTACACCGGACAAAAGGCAAAAGTGCAAGGATTTGTCGTCTATCCGCCTAGCTTGTCAGAAAAATACTTGCTGCTAACCCGATTTGTAATTACGTGCTGTGCAGCAGATGCTTACCCCGTGAGTTTGCCTGTGAAATTGACGACAGGCGATCGTAAGTCTTATTCACCCGATAGTTGGTTAGAAGTTGAAGGACAAATGCTGACAGAAACGTTGGATAACAAGCGCCAACTGACCCTTCAAGCAACCTCTTTAAAGTCGATCCCGGAGCCAAAGAATCCTTACAACTATTAGAGATTATTAAAACGGCTCAAATGTACCTTTAGATAGAGGAATTCCTTATCCAAAGTGTCAAATGTCAGACTAATTAGAACCTTGAAACCGTTTCTTCAAGGCTCTTCAATCAATCTGAATTGCTCGAAAGATAACTTAACCGATCGCACAGTTAACTTCAGCCTTTTAATGACTGAAATCCTTAGTCTGATTGAGATTGAAATTCTGAGAAAACAGAGTGAGTCGTTTAAGATTTGTTAAGTTCTTATAGAAGTGTAAAGAAGTCTAGACAGCTCTAACTAATTAGTTAGTGAGCTTTTGTTGATAGAAATAGACGGAAATGGCTTCAGGGTATGAGTCCCAGGTTTCTTAATCAAGCAGTAACTAGCGCAATCAGATTGTCTCTATAGAATCACTTAAGATTAGAAATTTACGGGCGATTCTGTAAACTTTAATAAACATATATTCACTCCTGAGATTGCTTTCCCTATACTGAAATTCACGCAAGCGGTTCGCGGGGATCGCTACAAAGCTTTTTCAAACTATCAATAAACCCTTAGCTCTGGGAGAGAAAATTATGACACTGGTTCAAAGTCAGCCTTTTAAAAACCTCTATTTCATAGTTGCACTCAAAAGCTTTTTGATCTGGACTTTTACTCTCACAGTTTGCATGATTGTAGTTGGTTTTCCAGCGCTTGTTTTAGTCGTTTCGGTCGGCGCTTTACTAGCAGTTACCTTACACGCCATCATGCCATTTAGTGCTGTTTTATTGATCGCAGTTGGGCTAATTGGAATTCATGCGATCGGCATTATGCTGGCGGCTGCGTTCATGACTGCTAATGGCATTCACCCTCAAGAAGTCGAGTGGTTGCGTTGGCTTAATGGTCAAGCTGATCCGTTGCATACCTCTGTTTATGCAGCTTGCCCATTGACCTGTGAAATCAATTCTTAACCTCAATATTTAGCTAAATTAGAAGGGCGGAACACTTATGATTAATGCTCGCCCTTTTTGAGTTTAGTAAGCCATCGGTGCAGTAGTCCTATTCAACCAGCTTCGGCTGGTTTTTTATTGATCAAACGCTTGAAAGGAGCCGGACTTCTTGGCTCGATCGTCCAACAAAGTTTTTAATCGCTACTAGGATTAGAAAGGCAACTGACCCAAACAGTTGAGACAAGATTCAAAAAACTTGATTAGCTAGTTAGACGGGAATCCCCACGCCATACTTTTCGCTGGCGTGGGATGAAAGGCGCGTGAGTTGCAGCGCGAGGGTGAATGATGTTTGACGAGAGAACCATCAGCGCTGCAATGAACAAACTCTCAGGCGGCGAACGAGCGAAACGCATATAGGGTA
>JBBRMC010000215.1:0-6234 GCA_038231055.1 Leptolyngbyales cyanobacterium | reverse complement strand
TTCCCATCGTGCAATGCAATCCTGATCTTCAAATAGAAAAACATTGTCTCGTGCTTTAACTTCTTGACGAACTTTATCTAAGCGATCGTCATAGGGAAGAATGCAGATTGGAAAGCGATCTCCTGCATTTAATTCGATGCTATTTAACAGCGCTACAAGCTGATCATAAACAACATCATTCGCGAGGATATAAATACCATTCTTCATCATCAGAATCACGAAAAGTTTTTAGAGAAATTTGACACCCATTCCATTAGATTTAGCTTGTGTAAGATGATTTGTCTTGCCTCCGCGATCGCGTCTTTTGCCTCGTACCAAGCATCCGGAGTAGCCGTCACTTCTCGAATATAATTTAAGCCTTTCTCATCCAAGCTAGGAAGTCGGAGATAGCTTCCTGGAGGCAGTAGTTTATCGGTTGCTGAACCTCCGTAATAAATTGGCAAACACCACGATAGAAGCGAATCCCACAGCTTTTCACTAACATACCAATCATTGTCAACATAGTTCTCGATCGACAGATTGTAATAATAGGGAGCCATGCCATACCATTTATTTCCGATCGCACCTTTTGAGCCTGCCCAATCTGGCAAATCTCGTCCATAGAAATCAATATCAAGATCACTGGATTGCAGCAGTCTCAAAAAGTCTAGCCGTTTACGATGATTGGCAGTTCGGCTAATGCCTGATGTGATCCAACTACAGGGCTTTAGCTTCTGTGGAGAATGCTGTTCTACTAAATCGTGAAAAGGATTTGTTAAATACCAAATTGCAGGCATATAGTCTGGAATAGGTGCAAAGTCATCAGGTCCAGAAATATAACCGCAATAAGGCTTTGCCTTTTCATAGAAGTCAATATTTTTTTGGACTATTTCTTCTAAGGGCGGCTCTCTCATCAGAAAGATCGTGCGTTCTTGAGGAACCCCTCGCAATTTTAGATGCAGCGATCGGGTTTCTTCGTCGTAGTATTTCTGCTTACGCTGGGCGTTGAACCAGTTTAAATTTTGAGGCGTTTCTGGAAAAGAATTAAAGTTATAAAGCAGCAAAAAATCTGGCTTTTCAGCGTTTGCCAATATCTGAATGTTAGCCCACATTCCAAATGGATGAGGCGTTTGTTGCCAAAGCCAATCAACCGGACTAGGATTCAGTCCTACATAACTGCTAATCATCCCAACAATTTTTTTAGTCATATAATTATTAGATTAAATGGATGGGCGTGGGACGCAGTCTTTCATCTACGTAGCTCAAAATCTTTTGAATGCGGTTTTCCCAAGAGAACTGTTTTCCAAATTCAATATTTTTTGCATATCCTTCAATTTTTCGGGGATATTGTTTGAGAGCGGATTGCAAACAATCTGAAAACTGTATGGGGTCATCTGGCTCACACCAATTCATTGCTAAATGAGACAGTTTGAATTCCAAAAGGGGCGCGATCACAGTAGCTACGATCGGAGTTCCCGATGCAATATATTGAAAGAATTTAACTGGATTTGTAAAATCAGCTTCCTTTCCAGAACAGTGAGGATGAGCCAAAACATCAGCCGCTTGAAACAAACTGACTAACCGTTGACGAGGCAAAATCCAGCCTAAAAATGTGATGTTTCTAACGCCTTTTTGCCTGGAGAGTTCTCTATAAGCATCCACTTGCGGCTCTGTGCCACCAGTCACCACAAATTGAATCTCAGGTAACTCTTTAGCCACTTCAATCAACAGATCAACTCCCTTAAACTTGTACAAGGCACCGGAGTAGACTACTAGCTGATTTCGCCCATCTTTTAGTAATTCTCGCCGCCAAGTTTCAGCCTCTTGAGGTTGTCTAATTAGGAACGATCGCTCAAACCCATTATGTAGAGCAACTGCTTTTTCGGATGGCATCCCGCACTGCACTAAGTTCTCCTGCGTCAGAGCCGATTGAGTGATCGCAACTTGAAACCAAGGACTCGATACAATTTCTTTCTCAAACGGAGTTTCCTGATAATAATGAGCTTCATAAATCACCGGAATCTCGTTTTTAACCGCCGCTTTTGCAAAGTTCCAGTTGCGGGTGTGAACAAGTTTAATCTTTGGCGAAAAATGAACTGGCAAATAATATTTGCAGATGATTGTGCTGGAGTTTGTGAATTTGTTAGAACTACGATCGCTCAACCACGGCATTGGTAACGGAGCAAGTTTCAAATGGTCTTGAGTGTCATAAAACTCTGTAAATCGCTGATCAGGTGCTTGTAGCTTAAACGGAGCTGCCCACGCGATCGGATTGAATTTTCCAAAGGCTCGATCGGGATACATCAAGACTGCTGAATAACCTAGATTTGCAGCCGCATTTGCACATAAAACATCATGAATTTCGTGCGCGGTATCTGGCTTGAGCGACAAATGATTAGAGAAGAAAAGATAGTGTTGTTTCAAAATAATCTCCTCTCTTCTGCGCTTATGGGCTTGGTCATGTTCTCGATCTCATCCAGACTTTTCAGTAACCGCAGGGCAGAGTGATAAGCGCTTTGAGTGAATTCTGTCTGCTCTTTAGGGTCGTCAATTACCCCGTCAACCACCAGTTGCAGCGACCCAATCATTGAGTCGAGTGACGTGCGAAAGGCAGGAAAGGTGGGAATAACCTGCGGAGTCGCAGTCGGCTGTTCATGGTCTGAAAACTGCATCGCGTAAAGATGGGCATAGTGTCCCTGTTTTTGCAAAAGGCTCTCATGGGTGCCCACTTCGACAACCCGACCTTTATCGAGCACTGCAATTTGATCTGCTTTCTGAACGGTTGAGAGACGGTGAGCAATGACCAACGTGGTGCGATCGCGGCTCAATTCGTCGAGGGCTTGCTGCACCAGTCGCTCAGAAACGGTATCAAGCGCACTCGTTGCCTCGTCGAGAATCAGAATGTCGGGGTCACGCAACAAGGCACGAGCGATCGCCAGACGTTGCCGCTGACCGCCCGATAACATTACGCCCCGATCGCCAAGCGGCGTATCGAACCCTTGAGGCAGGTTGACAATAAACTCGTAAGCATTGGCGCGTTTTGCCGCCTTGAGGATCTGCTCGTCGGTAACGTTCTCACACGCATAGGCGATGTTATTTCGCACCGAGTCGTTGAAGAGAAACGTGTCTTGACTAACGATGCCCATGGAATGACGCAGCGATCGCATATCTAACTCGCGGAGATCGCGCTGGTCGATCAGAATGCGTCCTTGAATGGGTTCATAAAATCTGGGCAGCAGATCGGCGATCGTAGACTTGCCTGCCCCTGATGAACCGACTAACGCCAATGTCGTTCCTTTGGGCAACCACAGATTGATCTGGTCTAACACCAATCCTTCATGACCAGGGTAAGCAAACGATAACCCGTCAAACCGGATGCCTTCTTGCAAGGGTAGATAAGGCTGAGTGCCTTGCTGCATAAATGGTTTATTGTCACGTCGCAGAAAGTCATGCACCACTGCAACGCTCGGAGCCGTGCCTGCAAAGCCACCTCGAATGCCATTTAACAGCGACACAAACGGCAACAGGCGAAACAAAATCAACAGATACGTCAGCAGCACAGTGGATAGCGAGGCAAGCTGGGTCGCAAAAAACATCCTCCCCAGAATCACGATCGCGAGCACCGTTAAAATTCCTGCCATCTCATTAACGGGGGCAATCAGGGCTGTATTGGCTTGAGATCGAAATTCTGCTTGCTCACGATCGCGAATCAAATCTTTCAACCGTTGATATTCCCGCGATTCGTTGCCTGTCGCTTTAACAAGTCGCATCCCATTGAGAACTTCTAGCAGCCGAATGGAATAATCCCGTGAAGAATCAGAGAGCTGCTGTCCAAATTGTTTAGCTCTGACTACAAAGTAGTGATTTGCGACCGATACGAATAGCAACAATGCAGTTGATGCAATAGTTAACTGCCAAGAGATTGCGAGTAGTAACGCGACAAATACTAAAATAGTAATTGCAGTGGTTAGTAGCTGGATTGCCATCCGAATTGCATTTGCAGATGACCCAGCCTCACCACCAAGGCGATTGATTAAATCTCCGATTTTGGTTTTAGCATAAAAATCTAAATCGACTTCTAATAGGAGTCTTAGCCCATCTTGACGAATCTCATTGACTAGCGATTGAGATAAGTAATTGGATGCTAACGTGCTGGCGTAAGTCGTGACATTCTTAAGGGCGATCGCCACCAAAATTACGATCATCATCAGCAACAGGTTTGCGTTGCTTCCGCCGCTCAAAACTGCAAAGATCGGTTGCAGAACGGGAGGTGCTCCTTTAAGACTGGCATCTTGCCCTAGAAACCCCAAAATCACGGGAACAATGAGGACGGTGCTGATCCCGTTAAACAACGCACCTGAAAATCCTAAAACGATTGTCAGAGCGACCCAAACCGGGTGCCGAAGGGCGAGTTTTAGAAGCAGTGTGTTGGGAGACATACGGGCTTTTTAGCTAAAGGTGACAAAGGGGCAAATTTGAGCAATTAGCTTCCTTCTATTTATCCCGTCTTTAGCGGAAGTTATCGAGTTTCTGGAAAAATAACTTAAACCGTTTATAAAATGTCTCCGTGAAAAGACGGTGTGCCTGAGGGATTTTACGCAACGTCGATCGTCAGAGCATGGTTAAACGCAACCAATAAAAAATTCATCCGATGCCGTAGAGACGTTTCGCTGGAACGTCTTGTCGATCGTGCCATGACCCAGCCCCTTCAAAAACAAAATCGACGGTGTGTAAATTGTGTGGGTGAATACGATCAACCGTTCGTGATGGGCAAAATTGTTGGGAGACGTTCCAGCGGAACGTCTCTACGCGGTCATCATCTTCTCGAAATCTTGGAGACGGGAGGCTTCGATCGCATAACTCTTGCCATAAATACGCGGTAGTTGCTTGGTGTCTGCTAACACTCGTCTAACGTCGAGATTAGAAATCATGGCTAAGTCGCGATTAGTCGTCAGCGCTAATGCTGCGGCAATGCCAATGCCCTGACCGACTGCTACATTAAACTCTACAATTCTGCCTGCCGCGCACGCATAGCCGTCAAAACCTGATGCAGGGCTGACCACCGCTAGATTGGGAATCGATTTGAGTAGTGCGTGGCGAATGCCAATATTGAAGAGCGGCGGTTTGTGAAAACTAATGCTGGCGAAGCCTTTTGTAGCTGCTTTTGCACCCAACCCGTCGATGCCGCCCCGCACGTCTAAAGCATAGCCAAACGTTCCGATCGCTTCGCTAGCAAACGTTCCTCCTTCGAGCATTTGGGCACCGCTCAACGGTTCGACCACCCCGACTACATTCCCGGCATGACGGATGTAAAGCTCTTTAGCAGGTCGGGTGAGCGTTGCGCCTAAACTCTTCATGAAGCGATCTATGAAGGTCATTTCCTCCAAGATCGCTGCGGTGGGCTTTGCATCGGCTTTCGCGATCACTTCGGCTTGAGAGCCTGTGACATTGCACAAGAGCGCATTCCAAGAGAGTCTACCGCCCGATAGAATGGCGATATTGCCCGTATCAAGAATGGCACCACTCGCAGAAAGCGAAAACCGTTTGCCTCGATAGGCGTGATAAGCGATCGACAACGCTTTGCAGCACACATCAATGTGATCAGAGCCAACCCGCATTACTTTTAGAGCACCCCGCTCATCTACCAGATCGCGTTTAAGCCACTCTGCTAGGGCTGGATCAGAGCCAGCCGCAATCTTAATTAATCGCTGAGCTTCTGCATCGTTTGGGTTTGTAAACCGCTTAAGATAGGTCAACTCAACTTGTTGCAGACACGCGATCGTTAACCCTTCAGTCTCAAAAACTAGCGTAACGGGCAGTTCTGATTCAGGTAAGCCAAAGGTACCAAAGCCTTGCAGTTTGAGGCTTCCTGCGGCTTGCGCTAATTCTGCATTCACGGTGCAATCGATGAATTGTTTGGCTAAAAACGTGGTGCCGTTGTCTAGCAAAACTCCCGCGATTCTATTGCCGTCTTTGATCACAGATTGAATCTCGATTCTGCTGATGATGTCGGTGCTTGCCTCACTCAACATCTTTCGCAAGGCAGCGTCGGCTTTGCGTGGGTCGAGAGCAATTTCGGTCACGCCCGATCGCTGCAAAAATTCCTTATACAATGTGGCAGGATCGCCAAAGGTCGATAAGCCGAGTGACTTTCTCACATCGTCGGGAACGTGAGTTCGATCGAGATATGCCAACCCTCCCCGAACTAAATGCCCACCAACGCCATCGGGTGAGTTGCCCTTAAACATCACTAGC
>JBBRMC010000214.1:0-6243 GCA_038231055.1 Leptolyngbyales cyanobacterium | reverse complement strand
CTGCAATAATCGCTGTCGAGCTTCAACTTGAGTAAACGGAGCCTGCGATCGTAGGGTGTAGCAAAATTGAGTCGGCAGGCAATCGGGCAAGTGTTCTGACTTTTCACCGGGTCGCAGCAGTCCTCGTAAATCAGGGGCATTGGTAGGCAAGAGAACCTCCGCAGGCTGGAGGCGCATCAATTCTTGCGTCAATTGATCTAGCGACGACGATTGGGTGGTGAGAAATTCCCCGGTCGAGATATCAGCGTAAGATAAGCCCCAATGATTTCCAGCGATCACGACTGCCGCTAAATAATTATTGCGACGAGCGTTAAGCATTCCCTCTTCTAGCAGGGTGCCAGGAGTGACCACACGAGTAATTTCTCGACGAACGAGGGTTCCTTGCGCGTCAGCAGCGTCTTCAACCTGATCACAAACCGCGATCGCATAGCCTTTTTCAACCAATAACGCACAGTAGCGATCGAGCGCATGATGGGGAATGCCCGATAGGGGAACTCGCCCCACTTCTTTACCGCCATCTTTGGATGTGAGAACGATCTCCAACTCCCGCGAGACGACTAGCGCATCTTGAAAGAAGGTTTCAAAAAAGTCTCCGACTCGATACAGCAGCAGCGCGTGGGGATATTGGTCTTTAATATCGGCATAGTGGCGCATCATCGGGGTGAGGTGTTCCCGATTGACGGCGCGGTGATCAGCGTAGCGAACGGCGTGTTTGACGAGCCGATCGGGTAGCCCGTTATTGGGAGCAGATTCAGTGGGAGGAACGGTCATGAACAATCAATTCAGTACAGCCTTACTAGACTTTAGCGCAAGCCTAATCTGATATGAGTCTATAGCGATTTATCAGAATTTTGGGTTGTAAAGTGATGGGTATGGCAAACGTTCAACTCTTAAAACCACGATCGCTGAAAATTAAATCCGATCGAGCCTTCCAACTTGCGATCGCGCTAATCAGCGGCATTCTCATGGGGTTAACCCCTGCCCCGTTTAATGTGTGGGGTCTGGCTTGGATGGCGATCGCGCCTCTGTGGGTTTTAGTCACGACTGAGATCAATTCTGGCGATCGCAGCCGTTCAAAATTCAGAATCTTGTTAGCGCTGGCTTGGGGGCTTAGCTATCACGGATTTGCCCTCGCTTGGATTATGGGGCTGCATCCTTTAATGTGGTTGGGCGTGCCGTGGCTGGCGAGTGTGACGATCGTCCTGGTGGTTTGGCTATTCATCACATTGTGGGGAGCCGCATTAGTCGGCATCTGGGCGTGGGTCATGGGCTGGATGGCTCGTGTAGGAGTTTCACCGTGGCTGCGTGTGTTAGCCGGAACTGCCGTCTGGTGCGGGTTAGAAACGATTTGGTCAAAGGGTTCGCTCAATTGGACTTCGGTTTCCTATACCCAAAGCCCTTATAACTTGCCAATTTTGCATTTGGGTCAACTGTCGGGTGCAATGACTGTGACAGCCGCGATCGTCTCCGTCAACGGGCTACTGGCTGAAGCCTGGATTGCCTCCAAACATCAACGAGAAAAGAAGAATGCTTATCTGCTGCCGATCAGCCTTTTCTTAGTTTTGCATCTGATCGGATTTGGACTGTATAACCGTCCGCTCAACGAGATTCCTGACGCAGCGCTAAAGGTGGGCATCATTCAGGGAAATATCCCGACTCGCATCAAGCTATTTTCAGACGGAGTGCGACGAGCGATCGAGGGCTACAGCGTCGGTTATCAAACTCTTGTCGCGCAAGGCGCAGAAGTCGTCTTAACCCCCGAAGGCGCATTCCCGTTTTTGTGGCAGGGCTTAAGTCGGAGTCAAAACCCGGTTTATCAAGCGATTTTAGAGAAAGGCGTTCCCGTGTGGCTCGGCACGTTTGTCCCCCAGGGAAACCGCTATACCCAAAGTTTGGTGACGATCGCCCCCAATGGCGAAGCCGTGAGTCAATACAACAAAGTCAAGCTCGTGCCCCTGGGAGAATTTACGCCCTTTGAAGACGTGTTGGGCGGTTTGATCAATCGGCTGTCGCCCATCCGCGCCAATATGGTGCCGGGAAGCACAAGCCAGCGATTTGACACGCCCTTTGGTCAGGCAGCAGTCGGAATTTGCTATGACTCTGCCTTTGCAGACCTGTTTCGTGCTCAGGTGACCAGTGGCGCACAGTTCATCTTGACTGCCTCGAATCTCGATCCCTATAGCACAACGTTGAAAGAACAGCATCAGGCACAGGATTTGATGCGCGCCGTTGAGAACGATCGCTGGTCAATTCGCGCCACCAACACCGGATATTCGGGCATCATTGACCCTCACGGGCGAATTCAGTGGCGATCGCAGCCCGACGTTTACGAGATTCACACGGGTACGATTTATCGCCGACAAACTAGAACGCTTTATGTGCGCTGGGGCGACTGGCTCACGCCGACGTTAATTGGATTGGCAGCGATCGCGCTCCTCGTCAGAAAGAAACCTCCTCTGAATGAACGCTTGGGGTAAGACTGGTCAAATCGTCAATGTTGCGGCGCATTGTGCTGCAAATCGCATCTAACGGCAAATCATTGTGATGGTGTCCAAAAGGGTTTTCAATTTCGATACCAATCTCTTCAATTCCAAATAAAGTAAAGCTGATTAAAACCACAACTGGAGCCGTCCACCAGCCCAACTGACCGACCATTTGAAACGGTAAAGATAGACAGTAGAGCAACAACAATTGCTTGAGATGAATTGCGTATGCCAGAGGCATTGGTGTTTTTACAATGCGCTCACAACTGCCGAGCACATCGACCAACTTATTTAATAGTGTGTGCATCGCGGTTAGCTGATAGATATTGAGCCGATCGCGCTGATATTGCAGTTGTAAATAGTCTCCAATCCAGAAGGCAATTTTTAGCGGTGGATTATTCATACTTTGCAGTTTGATGTATTTGTCAGGCGACAAAAAATCTTTGATTTCTGGATTGATTGGCTCGTCTCTAAGATGAAGCTTGGTCGCAACTGCAAACGCGACTAACAGATAAATAGCGTCTATTTTTTCTTGGCGATCGTTCGATTCTTTCTCGTCTACCGCAATTAAAATCTGCCGTGCCAAATTGCGAACCGTATTCACCATCGATCCCCAAACCTTTCGCCCTTCCCAAAAGCGATCGTAAGCCGTGTTTGTCCGAAATACTAATAGTAAACCCAATACAATATTAGGAATCAAACTTGCTAAAAATGGCAAAGAAACCGGATATTTAGCGTCAAACAGCCCTTTAATAATCAGTCCAAAAAAGCCGCAAAACAGCGATCGAGGAAGCACGGCTAGAAGGACTGAACCTCTCAATTGAAAGGCAAGTTGTAGCCAGCGACGGTTTTCCACACTCATTATTCTCTACAAACATCTCTAACGACGAACTTTTCCGGTGAATCCTGCCGCTTTAAATTGCTCTAATTTTAAGGGAGTCGGCTGGTTTGCCGAAACTGTGATTCTCAACTCAAAATCACTAATGCCGGGGGGCACTTCATCGATCGAGCCAAGCCGTGTCCGATTTCGCATCACAGAATCGTTGTTGGCATCATAAATTCGTCCAAAAATATCGGCGTTCACAACCATTTTGTTCGTTGCATTCTCGGCTTTGCCTGTGACCAAATAACAGTTGGCTGCGCGAGTCGTACCGCTCATCACCGAGCCATCGCCGACCTCTGCAGGGCAGTCATGATAGGACAAATCAAACAACTTAATCTGAGTCAACGCCAGCGCATCAGGCGGATACAGCCCTGCCAAAACCCACATCGCAGCAGAAAGGACGACAACAACTAACGCTCGAAACTGCATACATATCACCACTTGCGATCGACAAACCATTCCTCCGGTTATTATGAACCGCTTTCGCATCGGGTGCACTCTCTCTAAGATAAAAAAGGGTGAGCCTCTGCCCACCCTCTCGGAGTTGTTGTTTTATAAAGCACTCTGTAGGCTCAAAGCGAACGCGAGTTGCTGCGGCTTAATTCTACAGTTGCTTAATGCTTCATCGACAACTCACTCGTTTCCTGATTAGTTGCGATCGTTGTCGCCGATAAAGTCCGGCTGATTGCTACCTGGAACGCGCCAATCTTCGTTTTCACCACCGATGATCACTTGCTCAAGCGAGAGAAAATCTCTCCCCAGTTCTCGGAGGGTGTTGATCAGAATATCGAGGGCGATCGCGTCGCTGGTGCCCAAATCAAACCAACAGCGTCCCCAGTTCGACTCAAATTCAAACTCTCCCATGTTGTGCATGAGGGCAACCATGCTGTTATCCGCAAAGTCTTCGTCGTAGGTCATATAGCTAATCTCTAAACCTACGTCTTGCACCTGAAGGTTCTCAGCATTAAAGGCACCTAGCTTGCCGAGATAGAACCAGGAGCTAAAGGCTTCCTCAATGTACTGTTTCTCCATCTCTGAAGGATTGTTGCTGAATTCTACCCAGATCCAGACATTAAAGGGGTCAAATTCGCGAAATTGTACTTGCATAGTTAGGGGCAATAGGCGATCGAGGGGCGAGTCAAAACCAACTCGTTACCATCTTCTCTAGCCTATCGCCCTTTGTTCTGAATTCGGCGGAGAGTTCTATCTAACTCTTTTTGAATCTGCGTGGTGAGGCTATTAGGAAGCTGATCTTTTTGAGAAAGCGCTTTCTCAAAGAAAGGAATGCTCTGGCTATTGTTGCCTTGCCGCACCAAAATCTGGGCTTTTAAGTAAGACAATTCAGGATTTTTAGGAGCCGCTGCGATCGCTTGATCAACCGCTTTCAGCGCTTTATCTGGCTGGTTTAAATCACGATAGCCCAGTGCTAACCCGCGTTCGGCAAGATAACGAGGAGCCGCATAGGTCTCAAGTCGTTCGATCGCTTGAGCTGGGCTTGATAGAGGCAAACTAACATTCACCGCCAACAGCAGATCAATGTATCCCTTGAGAAGATTCAATTCTGGGTCTTTGGGGTCGATCTTCTCGGCTTCATCTAGATACTTAAACGACTGCTGAAGTTTGCCCAACGCTTGCGGAGTTCCGCGAACAACGCCTTGGGTGCCAACGATATAAACGCCCTCTAGAAAGTTGCCGACTGCAATATAAAGGTTTCCGCGCAAGGGGTCAGTCTTGACGAGTTGTTCGGCGGTTTGGCGAGTCTGAGTCGCATAGTTTTTGAAGTTATCCAACGCTGCTTGCTTCTTCGATGGGTCAGGCTCGTCTTGGGAGTTGCTGTATGCCAGCGATGCTTTCAGCGCAAAAGCCAACGGTTCATTGGGTTCTGCTTGATTGAGATAAGATTCAGCAGCTTTATAATTGCCTTGCTCAAAGATCGATCGAAAGGCTAACTCAGTTTTGTCTCCGATCGGGCGTAGGTTGCTGGTGCGAAAGGGATCTTTTGCTAGCGAAGGAGTTGCCCACAAACTAACGGCGATCGCGGCGGTGCCCACAGTTTGCCAAAAGCGCTGTGGATGCCAGACAAAAGTGGGTCGAGAAGCAGAAAACCAATCAGCCATAAAATATCCTTCAAATCACGCTTAAGAATATGCTGTTTCAATCATGCATGATCGATCTTTATGTCAGCAGAAACCTAAAGGTGTTTGACGGAGTTTCCGATCCCAAGTTCCACCAGAGAACGGACTGATTTGGAGCGATCGGGCAAAAATTAGGTCTATTAATCCCATCGTCAAGGCGATCGGAGCAGATTTACCCGATGCTGTAGAGACGTTCCGGTGGAACGTCTCCCTACCGATTTTGCAATGACGCATCATCCGATCGCAGTCAACGTCTCCCTACCAAAGCCCTCTAATCGTGGTATCTTCACGGGTACTTGGTGCGGTCGATCGACCCGATGGTGCCGCCGTTGGTTTCGTCATCAAAATCGGCTTCACCAAAGCCAATACTTCCTCTCTAGTGGCATAGCCATCAAAGGCTTCAGAACTGAAGGGAATGACAGAATTAGCCCGATTTTCGTTATAAATTACGCTACTGGCGTTCTTAATCCACGGGCGCACGTCGGCACCTAACAGAGTTTGTCTCAGAAAGCGAATTCCG
Organism: Leptolyngbyales cyanobacterium; assembly: GCA_038231055.1. Classification (GTDB taxonomy): domain Bacteria; phylum Cyanobacteriota; class Cyanobacteriia; order Leptolyngbyales; family Leptolyngbyaceae; genus Phormidesmis_A. The sequence continues at coordinate 222 of JBBRMC010000214.1, read as the reverse complement.
GCTGCGTGCCGAGCTTCTACCGAGTGAATTTCTAGCGCTGCCGCCAGCACTGTTTTACCCGCGTCTCCAGCAGCGACCAAGTTTTGCACCTGCCCCTTATAAGCCGCGACTCCTAGATCTTCGACATTTTGCGCAGGCTTGAGCAAGTCAGCAGGATTAGCAAAGGGGTCACGTCCCTAAATTGCGCTGTAGTTTGGATTAGCAGGAATCATGACAGAATCT
>JBBRMC010000213.1:0-6247 GCA_038231055.1 Leptolyngbyales cyanobacterium | reverse complement strand
TGACCCAGGCATCGGTGCCTATGAGCGTCAGCAGCAAGAACGAGCCGTCAAAAACCTCCAGAAAAAGGCTCTGGCACTGGGCTTTGACCTGATTGCTAAACCCTCGTCTCCGGAGTGTGTTTCTTAGGAGGTAATTCGTAGTTGCTAGTGATATCCGGCTACACTCGGTTGATATTGCTTTCAACTGGTTGCGAGTTTTGCTTAAGAGCTGATGTGAGATCTTGAACGGCAAGGTCGAATTGAGCTTACCCTCAAACAGTTGTACGCGGTAGATGCTCTATCTGACGGTGGATGTTGTATTTCAACCCAATCCGATACGCTCAGGCTCTGATACATTGATAAATCTTGCACGTTATTATCTCTCAGTGATTCTATTAAAGTGGCTACAACTGTTCACTCTCAGAACGCAGTGAATCGTCTTGTTCTCAACCTGATTACGGGTGGAACAATGGGATTATTGCTCGTAATTACCAGCGTCTCGTTCAGCACAGTCATCTTTTCGGGCGAGCTGTCAGCCTCATTACAGTTTGGCATCGGACTACTTCTATTTAGTTCCACCGTCATCAGCGCGATCGTAGCGCTTTTCAGTGCTTATCCTGCGATGCTAGCAATCGTCTCGGAACCTTCAATTCCGGTGCTAAGTTTGGTTGCACGTCAAATCTTAGAGGCGATGCCGAACGCTTCTGCTGAGGAAAAGCTGATGACAGTTGCCGCAACTATCATCTTTAACTCAGTAGTGAGCGGTTCGATTTTTTTAGCGTTGGGGTCATTTAAGCTGGGCGGATTCGTGCGATTTATTCCCTATCCAGTGGTGGGCGGCTTTTTGGCAGGCACAGGAGCACTGTTAATCTTGGGAACGCGACACTCAATTAGTGGGCTAGATCCGGATCATTTCGCCGTTTCAGCACTGTTTCATCCGCTCGTTTTGCTGCAATGGGTGCCTGCACTGATCTTTGCAATCGCCATGTTTGTGCTACCGCAGCGCATTGATCATTTTTTAGTGATTCCAAGCATTATTGTCGGCGCGATCGCGCTCTTCTATTTGGCGATGCTGCTCACGGGTACCCCGATCGCCCAAGCCCAGGCACAAGGATTATTACTACAGAAGATTCCAGCAGGTGGCATTTATCAATTTTCAACAATCTCGGCGGTGACTCACGCAAATTGGCAAGTGGTATTGCAACAAGTTCCGAGCCTAGCGGCACTCTGGTTGATTGATACGATTGCGCTTTTGCTCCACGCCAACGGAATCGAGCTAGTCGTTTCTCGCGATTTGGATTTGAATCGCGAATTAAAAGTGGCGGGAGCGGCAGCGATCGCGTCTGGGCTGGGGGGCGGGGTGGGGGGTTTTGCAGGTTCTGGGATCAACAAACTGGTTCACCATTTGGGTGGAAATAGCCGTTTGGTCGGTGGATTGGTTGCTGGAATTTGTTTGGCGATGCTGCTCGGCGGCGCGGCGCTGATATCGTTTATTCCAAAGTTTGTTTTGGTTGGGATTCCGCTGCTGTTAGGCATTGAGTTTTTCTATGAATGGCTGTATCAGGCGTGGTTCAAATTCTCGCGATCGGACTACGCGATCATTGTGCTGATTTTGTTGGTGACTGCTACAGTCGGCTATCTGCAAGGTATTGAGGTCGGCCTCAGTGCCGCTATCGTGCTGTTTGTCGTAAACTACAGTCGGTTGACGATCACAAAGCGAGTTAGCTCTGGCGTATATCAACACAGCAATGTCTTGAGGACATCTGAAGAAATCGAAATTTTGCAAGCTGAAGGCGAACAGAGCTATCTTGTAGAACTGCAAGGGCTGATCTTCTTTGGCACTGCAAATAAGCTGATCAATCAGATTCGCGCTCGTATCGATCGTTCTGATCTCATTCCGGTGCGATTTGTGGTGCTAGATTTTCGCCTTGTGAGCGGACTTGATGCTTCAGCCGTTTTGAGTTTTACCAAGCTTAAGCAAGTGGCAACTGCAAAACAAGTGCATTTAGTGTTTACGCATCTGTCACCTGAAGCGATGCAGCGACTGAAGCAAGGCGGCTGTTTGAATCCTGACGATCCACTCTGTAGTGTCTTTGAAGATCTCGATCGGGGTCTAGAGTGGTGTGAAGCTCAGATTCTACAGACGAAAAACCTGACTGAGTTAGGAGCGCGATCGCTGGTTGATCACTTGAGAGCCGATTTTATGGACTCTAGCCAAGTCGATCGCTTGATGAGCTACTTACGATCGCAACCTGTTGCTGCTGGAGAACATTTGTTTCACCAGGGCGATCTGTTTGATGGTCTTTATTTTGTCGGTTCGGGTCAAGTCAGCGTCGTGCTAGAACTCGACGACGGCAAGACCAAGCGGATTCGGACTTATACGATCGGCAACACGATCGGGGAAATAGGTCTGTATCGCAAAACGATTCGGATGGCATCGGTGGTGGCAGACAAGCCGAGTGTGGTTTATTTTCTATCTACCGAGGCGTTTGAGCAGATCGAATCAACTGATCCACTATTAGCAGCAAGTATTCATCGATTTATTGTCAATTTGCTCGCAGAACGACTTTATCACCGAGAGCAAGAACTCAAGAATTTATTGCAGTCGTCTTAGAGGATGTTTGCCCTCGCTTTCATCTGTTTGGCATTGTTAAGTCAACTGGGCACGTTCAAAATTAAGCACGGTCATTCCTGAATCAACTTGATCGCTCAATTCACGCAGTCAAATTCAGCCAGCAACTTCTCGCCAATCTTGAAATCTTTGGGATCTTACGCAGATTTAGGTTGAGTTGACAATACCCCTTTTAACGTGGAGCGAGGGTAGGCACACAATCGCGGAGCACTCTTGATCTTCAATGCCACGCTTAGCATCGTAGAGAACAGAGTTAGGATTAACCCCATTAGAACGCCACAAGTTGAGCGGTGCCCATGAGCCGGGTAACGGTGTAAAGCTCGGTCTGCCCTTGGTTGAACTGGGGCACAAGGGAGAACCGATGTACTGTTGTAATTCCTTCAGTTGTGATGTGTGCCTGCTGAGTAGTGTTGAGATTGACTTGGGGCAAGAGTATGCTAAAAGACGTGGAGCCAGCATCCACCGTGAGGCGAAGGGTGACGGTGACAAGGGTGCCAATCTCTAGCTCGATCGTGCGAATTTCATCTCCTTTAAAGTGCAACGTTTGATGCGCGTCCTGATAGTCGAAATGAGGCTGACCGTCAATGCCCGATGCTGCATATAAGACGTGCAAGTGATGTCCTTGAAGTTGATAGAGATTGGGGTGAGTAGCAGTAGCGACAATCATTAGGGTTCTCCTATTGTGGGTTAGTCACTTCATTGTAAAAAACGAGAGCGCCGATCGACAGTCCCCACTTGGGTAATTTGTTAAAGAGGCTCAACAAGGAGTAAAAGCAAAAAACCTCTATTTATATATTTCAATACCAACAACCGCCCTGTGTTTAGCAAAATCCAAGCGCCAAACCAGACAATATGGACATACACAAATATCAACCGCCCGGAGAACGAGGTGATGGCATCTGCGATTTGATCTTGCAACGCTCGCCCACGATCTGCTTTCAGCCGCAGCCGCAGGATTGTGCGAATGTTTCGCTCTAAAACCTTTGAGAGCGATGGAGCGTCAATGGTGTCGAGATCTACTCGATCGCTACGATTCTGGTTCATACAATCCAGCTAGTTTCTGGTAATAGTTAGTTCTGACGATCGTGACCGAGTTGGCAACCCTTTGCGTTTTATCAATAACTCTGCCAACCGAAGATTAGAAAGTTCCACCCAGAAAGCGCACTTCATTTGGCAAACAGTGAGAGCATCGGCTTCACTCCTTGAGTATTCCCGGCTTCGTTCAGATACTCATAAATGCCAAACGCATCCTCCGTCGTTCGTAATAGCGAGTAGTGATTGTAGGGGGTGTCATCTACCACCCCACGTCGCCCATGATTTGTAATCACGATCGTCGCAATGTGCCCTCCACCAAAATTAGCGCGGCTCTTAGGATCAAATCCACAACATCCCTGCACGCTCGTTTTTATGAGGGGATTATTGTCCTCGTCCCAGGTGATGACGATCGCGTTGTTTCCAGCAGTTGCCCACAGCGGTGATTGAGTGATCTTATCCACGAGCTTACCAATCTGAGCATCTCCGGTGCGAATCAGATCGCGGTGATTAGGACATTCTGGCAACCCGTGCATCTCATGGCATTGGTTCAGCACAATCTGACTATAGTTGGGTGCAGTGCCCTGGTTAAGATCTGTCGTCAGTAGCGGCAATCCAACCAGTCTACTCAGGCGATCAGGGCTGCTTTGAATGCGTTTGAAGCTGATAAACCCGTTGTGTTTAGACGCGTAGAGGGCACGAACCACACTGGGAGCCACGACAGCTTTCGAGCCAGGAGCCGGGATATCCTCAAAATAGCCCTTCCACGTCAGTCCATGTTCTTCGAGTTGGTCAACCAGACTTTTTGACGCGATCGTATGGCTTACATAATCTGGCTCATTGGAATGACTGCAAGCAGAGTCTGCCTTTTTGGGTTGGCAATCATAAGCATCGTCATCATGCACTCCAAACGTGCTGCCCCCCAAAATTGCAATATAGTTGGCTTCGCTAGGATGCACCTCACCATAGAACTGAGTCGCTAACCCGTAGGTTTTGGCAAGTCGATTGAGCGTTGGCGTGTCAGGGCTACCCACAATTTGGTTGTAGCTTTTATTCTCAGCAATAATCACAAACAAATGGTCATAGCGAGGAATCGCTCGATCGTCTGCACTGACCGATGCAGTCGCCTCGATCGTTTGTGGGGGTGCAATTGACTGTCGTTCAGTCGTTTCTCGTCCTATCAAGCTACCTAATGAACTACACCCACTCAGCATCATGCTAAAACTAAACGAGCAGAGCTTTAAGATACGCGCTTTATTGGTTAAATGCTCTGGCATAGAGGGTATCCCAAAAAGGTTTTATGCAGAATGGAGGTCAGTGTAACGCTATTTCACTCGCTTGGATCTACTGTATTTTGGATTTAGAGCGCTGCCCATCTGTCCTATAGCACTACGAAATTGCATGAGGACATCTGTGGTGCGATCGAAGCAATTAGGGGCTGAGGGCGTGGTTTAAAGCTCTCTCGCGTCGATTCTGCCTCGCCCTGTGAAGTTCTGGCTAACGAGGGAAAGTCCGTTTCAACAAACTCAGGCTATGACTTGACTCGCGTTCAGTCCGTTTGAACGGATTTCTCACTATCAGCCCGAACTTTAGTCCGAACAGGGTTACGAATCAAGAATCTTCGTTCCTGTACAAAAGGTTTCAAGACGAGAATGAATCTCTAGAGTAGCCTCGCCCTACGATTTACTTTTGTGCCTTTTCAGCTTCAAGATGCTCTCACCAAAATCACAGTGCAATTGCTTTGGCGAGAAATCACGGCGGGAATATTTCCCTGTTGCACTTGTTGCAACAAGCCCTCTCGACTCGCACCCAGAACAATGACATCGCTTTGATCTTGTTTGGCATAATTTAGCACTGCCGCAGGCACAGAATCAGCGCAGACTGAAGTTGTCAAGATAGAGGCATTCGTATGAGGCTTAAGGAACTGAGCGGCGGCTGTCAAAACTGCCTCAGTGGGTTCTAACCCCGCGTTATTGGTTTTGCGCTGCTCTGAAGCCTTGTACACGTGAAATAACCTGACTTGCGCGGTTTTACTCAGAGACATCAATGCAGGCAGCAATCGAACCGCTTCTTGGGCATTGGGTCCACCTGCCATCGGCACCAACCATCGCTCAAGTCGGTTCGCGCTTTGTGCAGCTCCAAAGGAATCGCTTAGCTTCACCAACACTACTTCACAAGCAGCCTGTCGAATCATGGTATCGACCACGCGACTAAACACCCGTCCCGGCGTGGTTGTACTTCCTTTCCAACCCATGACGACGAGATCAATGTGTCGCTCTTTGAGCGTTTCTAGAATGGCACCTGACAAATCGTGCGCTACTCGAATCTGAGTATGAATCGGAACTCGCCACGCTTGACTCAAACGACTTGCCTGCTTTAGTAGTTTTTGACCTTCTGCTGTTTTCACTGGCGTTGTTGCAAGCGCATGATGCTTGGGTACGACAATCACCTGCAAACATTCAATTTCATAGTTGCGATCGCGGGCAATTGCCACTGCCATTTCTAGTAGCGTCAGCGATGTTTTTGGGTTACTCAACGGCACGAGAATCCTTCCTTGCCCCGTTTCTGGCGATCGAGATTGATGAATCAGGTGTGATCGCTCTG
>JBBRMC010000212.1:0-6276 GCA_038231055.1 Leptolyngbyales cyanobacterium | reverse complement strand
TCGGCTTCGGCATAACCAAGCTGTTGAGCGTCTGCCAAAATCTCGCCAAAGTCGCCGCCCTCTGCTTGCATTCGAGTCAGAATGTAATTTGTCGTGCCGTTCACGATGCCTATGACGGTATTGATACGATTGGCGCACAGCGATTGTTTAAGCGGCTCAATCACCGGAATTCCGCCTCCAACGGCGGCTTCTAGTAAGACGTAGACTCCCGCTTCTGAGGCTGCCGTGAAGATTTCGTCACCGAACCGAGCGATCACCGCCTTATTAGCCGTTACAACGTGCTTTTTGTGGGCGATCGCTTTAAGAATCAGCGATCGGGCAGGTTCCAGTCCGCCTATGACTTCAACAATGATGTCAATATCGGGGTCGGTGACGATTGCGTCTAAATCGTTAGTCAGCAAGTCTGCGGATAGGCTGAGCGATCGAGCTTTGTCCAGCGATCGGACTCCGACTTTATGAATGACTAGCTCTTGCAGCAAGGGATGCCGTTGAGCCGGATCACGCAAAATTTCTACGGTTCCAGTGCCAACGGTTCCCAATCCGAGTAAACCAACTTTAAACGCCACAGTGTTTTCCTACGACAACCGTTACCTATTTTAGAATTGTATGGGTGCGATCGGTGAATTTCGAGTTACGGCTTAAAACGACTATGTGATGCGATGTGCAACTCAGAACCCTCACCCCAAACCCCTCTCCCATCGGAGAGGGACTTTCAAGATTCTCTAGTTCCCTCTCCGATGGGAGAGGGCTAGGGTGAGGGCGGTTTTGGAGAAGTTGCACATCGCGTTACGTGAGATTTTGAGAATGTCCGCACTGCTTACAATACGGTAAATTTTTGTAAGTCAACTCATGACAGTTGGGACACTCGGCGTATTGAAAATAACCACAGTGGGGACAGTGAGAATCCTGCTGCCGAATTTTTCTAGCACACCGCAGACACTCTGAGTTTTTAACCCTCGTTGCTGCCTGGATTTTAGGATTGAACGCGAACTTCTGAAAAAGCTTGATAATCCCAAATCCAACCAGTGGAATAATCAGAATGTAAACATAATTAATCAGAAACAGTAGCCCACCAAACAAGGCACTGAGAATGCTGATCAAGAATTCAAACAGTGCCCCAACTTGCAAAAATTCAAAGACTTTAAAAATCAGTGGAATAAAGAAAATTACTAGCAAATGCCAGTTAATCAGGGCGATCAGTCCATATCCCTTGCGTTGAGCAAATCGGTAGATAGACCAGGCAACAGCGATGAGCGGCAACAAAAAGAGAGCCTGAAACGCAAACTGAATGCTGGGATACCAAAAAGAAGCTTGCTGATAGCCTTTTTCAATGTCTTCAAACCGTCCACGATCGTTCACAAAAGTGATGAAGCTAGCACTTTCTGGCTTTGAAAGCAGTTGATTCTTAAGACCAGAAATCTCTGTTTTAAGAGTAGAAATCGTCTGATTGTTCTGGTCTAGCTCTTGTTTTGCTTTTTCAGCGCCAACTTGATTAATAGATTGCTCACGGGATTGACCTGAAATTTTCTCTAGCAGCGTTGAGTCATATTGAGTGCGGATTCTACGGTTGGTTTCCTCGATCGAGCTAACGCGATTTTGTTTTTGAGCAATGAGATTAACTATCTTCTGATTTTCGGGAGTTTTGATTTTGTCTTGATAGTCTGCATACGTTAGACAGGTCTCAGAAACCTTACCTAAATGTCCGACTTCAGCCTGTTGGTAGCTCTGTCGAAAACTAGATGGGTTAGGAAGCGAAGGTGTGAACGCGTTATCAACTAAGTTATATTCTTTATCTTTTTTGGTTTCAGTTTGATAGCTCTTCCAGTCAGAATAACAAGGATAAGCTTGTGCTGGAGCGAGATGCCAGCCACTGATATCATTAAGCCCCGAAAAGACGTTAAATAAAATGAACAAATCAATCAAAATGAGAACAATTAAGCTCACTTTGTTAAGAGGTTCATTATTAATAGTGCGCGATCGGTTGAAGAATCGATTTAAAAGACGACGAGTTCTAGCAAACATATTGTTTATAGTTCCTCGGTTTTAAGGTTGAGCCATAGTATCAACTCTTTGACTTAGAAACACAGCATATCTGACACTAACTTCGTCACATCTATAGCGCGTTGATCTTTTGAAATTGGCACAAATCTAGACTCTTTATCAGGCATAAAAACACAATCCCTAAATTGCAAAGAATTCCGGGATTTGAGCGTGATGAAAGCTGTTTTAATCTATCGGCTTGACTTAAAAAATTCTGGTGACCATCGCTGCATAATCTTTAAACCTGATGGTGAAGTGAGGTTGTAGTGAAGTGGCGTAATCGTGATGTAGTGGTCTCGATTTGCCTGCACATCAGTCGGAATCTCATCTGGCACATTGGGATCTTCGACATCTTCTAATAGTTCGCCTGCCAGCCAATAATAAGTTTTGCCTCTCGGATCGGCTCGTTTCTCAAACACATCCATATAGCGACGAATGCCTTGACGAGTGACGATCGCTCCTTTGATTTCAGAAGCCGCGATCGCTGGAACGTTCACATTCAGCAACGTCAACTCTGGCAAAGGCTGCTCTTTTAACTGTTGAATGAGAGAACACGCAAAATCAGCCGCCGTTTGAAATTCGCAAAGTTTATGGTCGGTCAAACTAAACGCAACGCTAGGAATGCCCTCAAGCACCCCTTCCATCGCGGCTGAAACGGTTCCTGAATAAAGAACATCAGTGCCCAGATTTGCGCCATGATTAATGCCAGACAACACAAAATCGGGGGGAGCATCCAACAGCGCCCAGAGAGCCAGCTTCACGCAATCAGAAGGCGTTCCTGAACACGCCCAGGCTTTGATTGACGGGTGAAAAATAGATTCAATCACGTCGGCTCGAATCGGTTGATGGAGGGTAAGTCCGTGTCCGGTGGCAGAGCGCTCACGATCGGGGCACACCACTGTTACCTCATGTCCCGCGTTTGCCAAGGTGTTTGCCAAAGTCCGAATGCCCAAAGCATAAACACCATCGTCGTTGCTGATCAGGAGTTTCATCGAACCCTCCGGGAAACCCCTGACTTCAGGCATAGGGAGGGATAGGAGTGGCTGTTGACGGGGTTCGATACCCTCGAAACAGCCCATTCAATAGCCATAGCTGTAACCGTCCTTTTGGTGAATGGGTTTGCAGTATTTGTGGCTGATGCCTTGGATGAGTCCTTGCGCGGCTGATATGTTGAAACTGCCCGTGGAGCGCACGGCAACTCGACCGACATAAGTTCCAATCTTTTTGCCAGACGTGACGACCGCTTTCACGATGTCGCCTGTCTGAAAGCCTTTAACAAACTTGATTCGAGGCACATGACGAGTCGGGAACCCATACTTATCGGTTCTGCACATTTGCCGCGTTCCATGCCCTTTTGCTGCAATCAGCAACGGCTTAGAAGTCAAGACTGTGAGCGTCTCAAACTCGCCCACACAAGCTGCATCCAGCCAATGAGCTTTGGGCAAATCAAGCCGTGTTCGGTTGAACTTGGTTTGTCCACCCGTTCCCGTTGCCACTGGCAGTCCGGTTTGCTTCAAGGCGTTGAACAATGCCCACCTGGTCGAGTTGACCGCTGCGGCATCTTTGAACGGTGACTTGGCTTGCTTGAGAATCCGACTCAGCAGGTCGGGCTTGCCAGAGAGGAAGTCTCGGACATTCTGATTGCCCTTGCTCTGATTGCAGCCATGACAGGCAATTGTCAGATTGGAAACTCGGTCAGAGCCGCCTTTTGACTTAGGTTGAATATGCTCAACCTCAAACGGCACATTCTCAACCGAGCAGTAAGCGCATTGGCGATTCCACTTGGCTAAGAGGTATTCGCGTACTTCATAACCCTGCAATTTTCCCTGCTGATACAGCACCCCTGAGATTTCAGGATTCTGCATGAATTGCAGGTCAAAGCGAACTAGCTCTTGAGTGATGGAGCCGATCGAGGCAAGCTGGATAAACTTGCGAACCCAGGTCAGAACCGTATCGACCCGATGCTGAAGGCTGGGAGCCAACCAACCATCAGGGCGAGTGCGATTGAGAAACCGAGCTTGGCGATACCGCGTCTTGCGATTCCGTCTTCCTCGACGGAGTTGACGACGAGACAGCAACGCATCCTTGATTTGTTGCCCCCGGTGTTGCAGTTCTGCACCAACCAGAATGTTATCGCCTTGTTTAAGGGCGATGCCTGTGATTTTTGAGCCTGGGTCTAGTTTGATTTCCAGATCTTGCACAGGAATGTCAGGACACGCTGCTTTGAGAATGATGCAGAACGGATAGCGACGAAACACCGCCGCTTTGCTTTGATTGAGTAATTGACGCGCTGTGCCGGGATGAATCGGGTCGAGCGGTCGCTTGTCGGTGTCAAGAACAAAAACAAAGTTAGACATTGAAAGACTCCATTGCTGGGTAATGTTCGCTTCGCCAATGTTTTCAGAGCTTGTTCGGCGCTCAACCTTGGAGGAGGGTTTCCCTCCGTAGAGGATTGAGCAAGAAGCTCGTTGCACGTCCTTAACCCGTTAGAGATGTTTAACAACGAGCGACAGAGCCAAGAACTAGCGACGTATTCTTGGGTGTCGTGACTGAGAAAACGTAGACCTCAAAGGTCTTAGGCTGGTAAGGTTCGGCTCTCTTGATCCGACCGAAGGGTCGGGCAGTCTCGAAAGCCCTAGCATTTATGCCTGGGGTTCCTTACCGAATCCATTAAACTAATAAAACAAATCGACTTTACGCCGTATTGCGCCCCTCTATCTTTTCTTAGTATGACTGCTCAGACGATCGAACTTGAATCTCAACTTGATGCAATCCGGCAAGAAGCCCAAGCCGCCATTGCTGCCACCGAAACCCTTGACCAACTAGAGCAACTCCGCGTCAAGTATCTCGGCAAAAAGGGACCGATTCCGCAAGTGTTGGGTGGTATGGGAAAACTCGACCCCGCAGAGCGTCCCCGCATCGGTGCCCGTGCTAATGAGGTCAAAGAAGCCATTCAGGGCGATCTCGATCGGACGCGAACCGCTCTGCAAGCCGCTCAGATTCAAGCGCGATTAGAGGCAGAAACGATCGATGTGACTATGCCGGGAGTGTTTCGTCCTCAAGGTCGAGTGCATCCGTTAAATGGCACGATCGATCAGGTGCTCGATATCTTCGTCGGCATGGGTTACACCGTTGCCGAAGGTCCTGAAATGGAGACCGATTACTACAACTTTGAGGCGCTGAATTTCTTGCCTGACCACCCGGCGCGAGATATGCAGGACACGCTGTATTTGCCCGATGGCAACCTGTTGAGAACTCATACCTCAACGGTGCAAGTCCGCTATATGGAGAACAACGACCCTCCGATTCGGATTGCGGTGCCCGGTCGGGTCTATCGTCGTGACACGGTGGATGCAACCCACTCAGCCGTGTTTAATCAGATTGAAATTTTAGCGATCGACGAGGGGCTGACCTTCACCGATCTCAAAGGCACGATTAAAGTGTTTTTACAGGAAATGTTTGGCGATTTGCCGATTCGCTTTCGTCCGAGTTTCTTCCCCTTCACCGAGCCGTCTGCTGAGGTCGATGTGCAGTGGAAAGGTCGCTGGTTAGAGATTTTGGGCTGTGGAATGGTTGACCCCAATGTGCTTAAAGCCGTGGGCTATGACCCCGAAGTCTATACGGGATTTGCGGCGGGGTTTGGGGTAGAGCGATTAGCGATGGTGATGCACCAAATCGACGATATTCGTCGGTTATACAGTAGCGATTTGCGGTTTCTGAAGCAGTTCTGACCCTAGAGGTGTTTGAGAAGGTTCGTTCATTGCACTCACCCGCCCCGGAATGCAGGTAGCTTCGCAAGTGCCTTCGGCAACGGGGCTAACCGTGCCAAGTCTGTTGAAACTCCTAAGAAACACACTCTGAATGAGGTCGTGTTCTAGACCTGTGGAAAGGTTACTAAATGGATAATCCAAACTCGAATCGATTCTTGACGACATCATCGCTGCCCCAATCGGGACATAGAACAGGCGCTAGAACCTTTGAATTATCCTGACTGGAAACACATACCCGATTATTGCAGATCCACAGGTCTAGAACACGCCCTTCAAACCGTTGTCTCATTTCGAGAAAGCCTTGTCTAGAACATCAACTTGCAACCCTCAATTCTGATCGACATCCCCAACCAACCCCCATTCCTCCTATTCACCCCGAATTGTTGAAGCGATCGCATTCATCCGTCACAATGGAGGCATGAATCAAGTTGACTATCTCCGAATTAGCCTGGTCGATCGCTGCAAC
>JBBRMC010000211.1:0-6280 GCA_038231055.1 Leptolyngbyales cyanobacterium | reverse complement strand
TCTTTGAGCAATCGATTCAAATTAATGCAAGTGCCACGATCGTAGAGCGGTGCTTCACCGAACAAGCCCTGATGCACCGTTGGCTAAATCCTGCTTTGCGATGTGAGCCGATCGGCAAGTGGTCTACCGAGGTTGGCAGCCTTAGCCGCTTTGTGGTTCAAGTTCCTCTCTTGCAGCCCACGTTGCGGAGCGTTGTTGCCGAGCGCGAACCAGGATTAGTGGTTTGGGAGTTTCAAGGATTTTTTAAGGGACGCGATCGCTGGGAGTGTAAGCCCGAAGGCAAAGGAACTCGACTGGTCAATCGCTTTGAGTTTGAGATTCCGAATCCGATCGTGCAGTTTGGCTTCAACACCTTTGCTGCTCAATGGACGCGAGAAGACATGACGGCTCAACTCCGACGGCTCAAACGAGTTGCAGAAGAAGTCCATCAAGGCATGAAGTAATTTAGTCGCCTTGACCGATGCGATTTAATAGTTTACGGATCGTGTCGCGATCGTCTGTCATGGGCAGCGCCTCAAGATAGGCTTCTAAATCTTGGCGAGCCTCGATCCAGCGATTCATCCGAAAATAGAGAATGCCGCGATCGCGCAACTCAAATGGAGCATCTGGAAACAGAAGAAGAATGCGCTCAATAGCCATTAAGACCTTCTCCATTTCGCCGCGATTGAGATAGGTTGCCTTTAAATTCGTGAGCATTCTAGCTAGAAATTGGCGAGGGGAAACAGCCGCTAAAAATTGAGGTTGCATCTCAACAATTTGACCAGACATTTGATTGACCCGCTCTTGACAATCTTGAGGAAACATAATTTCGCCTCGGTCAAACGCATCCACAAAAATGTCCATATTTTCTTGAATCGGACGGATCAAAAAGTGTCCAGGCATTCCGATTCCGACCATGGGAAAATCTAATCGTTGAGCGATCGCCAAATATACCAACGATAGGGTGATCGGAATTCCTGTGCGGCGATCGATGACATCATTGAGAAAACTATTGCGAGGATTGTAGTAGTCTTTAGTGTTACCGACAAATCCTAGATTCTCATACAGGTAGTGGTTGATTGTTTTGAGAATCTTGAGGGGATAAGACTCGATCGGAAGGTGTTCTCGGATATCATCTGTCATCGTATCAAGAGCATTCAAATATTCATCAACATCCAAATCTGGATACTCTTCTTGAGCGATATAAAGGGCAGCTCTCTCTAAATTAATCTGTTCATCAGGCTGCCGAACTTCTTGATAAAAACGCTGTCTAGCTAACGAGAAATCCATAAATAATCACTGAACTACAATCAAAATCTACGATTCATAATCTCCGCCCGATCCATATTTCCAGGCTTCAATCCAGCGATGCCAATAATATTGCTGAGTCGGCAATAAATTCTTGATCCAAGGCTTTAAGAGTCGCCCTAATCGGTAGAGAATCGAATAGCAAGCTAGATTAATGGCGTGCCTCATCCAATCGAGCAAAGTCAAAAGTCCGACTTGAGGAATGATGCTGAAAACAATCCTCGGCTGGCGCACTCCTGTCTTAATCAAAGTTTGAAATAGGGGCACAAATTGCACCACGTCCTGAAGGAAGGGTTTAAGAACGGGGTCACCCAACTGCTGCATCTCATTAAAGGCGATCGCCAGCAGTTGATTGATTTGAGTTGGCTCGATCGTTTGATTGATTCCCACACTCATCGCCTTTTGAAACAACCAGGTCACCGCTAGATTTGGCTGATAAGGCTGCAACAGCACTAATTCGTTGTGGCTCAAGCTGTCAATTTCTAGCGCTTCGTCAATGCCTGCTGTCAGTCTCTTCAAGTGGCGCACCATTGCCCCAAAACCACCAAAACTTAAAGGCGATTGGCTGCCACTACTGTCGCCTACAGGCAAGATGCGATCCCAATTTAGTTGAAGCGGACTGTCGCGATAGCAGGGAAAAAATCCAAACAAAGCCCGCTGAAATTGCAGGTGAGAAAGTTCGACGTTTTGATACTCAGGAAGCAGTCGCAAGTACTCTTCAAACAGAGCCTCTAAGGTGAAGCGATCGGGGTGAGCATCCAAATAAGTAAACAAATAGGTCGTCCTGCCATCTCGTGCCGGAAATGCTTCCCAAAAATATTGACACTGATTTTGCAACGGCGTAAACGAAACAATCAAATCACCAGAGTTGTTGGCAGGAAACCCAGTTGCACAACTACCGACGACCAGACAAACGGCATCCGGTTTTTGTCCCTGTCTCGCTTGCCGCACCACGGACGAAAAGTGTCCCATTGTATCCAACATGAGCCGCGCCGTAAATCTCTTTTGAAGACACACCCCATTGGGATGAATGGTCACGTCTTCAAACGGAGTTTCTTCAAATAGCTTGCCGCCTGCTTTAAGAAATTTTTGCTTCAGCGTTTCTAACAAAAAAACGGGATCGACCCCTGTATTGAGAACATCCTCTGCAAACACGTCACAACCGCCTAGAAAGCTGACACGAACTGGATTGAATTCAGTCGAGATTGCTTTTTCTAACTCGTCTTTTGTCAGTAACTCTAACTCGATAAATACTTGCAATTCTTTGCGTGAAATATTCCATTCTTGCTCTCGTCCTTTCAAAATTCTGCTTTCTAGCAAGGCAACGCGCCATCCTTTCTGAGCCAAGGCGGTTCCGATCAAAATCCCTAATGTGCCACCACAAATCACGACATCCCATTCAACGCTTTCTAATAGCGCATCGCTTTCTCGAACGACTGTAGAAACAGGCAATGTATTTTCTCGCAGCGATCGCCACAGGTCATCAGTGCGACGCAATCCCCCCAGCGCATCGCCTGGAAGGTTAGAAAGAATTTGTTCGGTTAAAGTCATGCTAGTCGGATAGTAGCTCTCCTAGCCAGCTTAACCCTGTTGGGGTCTTTCAAGACTGAAGCAGATTACGGCGTTCTGTCCGCCAAAGCCAAAACTGAAATTTAGAACAGTTTGCACAGACACAGATCGCGCGCTGCTCAGAAGATCTAAATCGAAATCCGAGTAGTTTAGCCCGACACAGGGCGGTAAGATTTGATACCGCAACGCCATCAGACAAAACGCGGCACCTAACGCCCCCGACGCTCCGATCGTGTGACCTGTCGCCCCCTTTGTCGAACTCACGGGCACACCCGACGGAAATAACTGCTGAATTAACTGAGCTTCGTTGCGATCGTTCAATTGTGTTGAGGTTCCATGCGCATGAATATAGTCGATGTCTTGAGACGACAGTCCGCTCCGCTCTAGACAGTGCCGAACGGCAGCGATCGCAGCGCGGCTCTCTGGCTCAGGGGCACTAACATGATGACCATCGGCAGTTAAGCCAAATCCTAAAATTTGACCGTAGGTTCTAGCACCTCTTTGGGTCGCTAGTTTTCTGGATTCCAGAACCAAAACGGCTCCTCCTTCACCGAGCACTAATCCTTCACGATCGCGATCGAAGGGATAACAGCCCGTTTTGGCTAATGCGCCCATCCGATCAAATCCGATCAGCGTCAGGGGCGTAATCGCCGCTTCTATTGCTCCGACAATCACCCGCTCACACTGCCCCGTTTGAATTAATTCATACCCTTGAGCGATCGCCCAGATTCCCGTCGCGCACGCTGCCATCGGAGACAACACCGGAGCTTGAGTTTGAAGAAGGTGAGCAGCGGCGATCGCGGCACTACTCGGCAACGTCTTTAACCAGTTTGTTAAAGAAATTGACTTATCCTGACGAAACTGTTGAGATAACGTTTCCCACTCTGCTTGATTGCCTCGACTCGACCCAATCACTACACCGCAGTCAGGCAGAGGTAGAGAAAGCCCCGCATCTTGAATTGCCTCCAGCACAACTCGCTGAGTCAGAGATACCAGTTCCGCAGGCTGATCACAGATGAGCGCCAAAGGAGCTGCCTTAAAATCCAAAAAGGGTTGGGAGAGTCGAATGCTCGATCGCGACTCTCCTAACCCTTTCCAACTATCTTCTAAATTGCCTAGCGCTGAGGCTAACCCAATGCCTGTTACAACAACCGTCATGTCTAAACCGTTGAATTTGAGTCTTATTCCGCTTGAAAACTCAACTCAACCGCTTCCTACCCTTTTTTGAGGTTTTCAATTCCTTGGGTGACTTTGGCAGACTCAATCCGATCGCCCTGCTGGATTTTATCAACAACTTCCATCCCTTGAGTCACATAGCCAAACACAGCATAGTCGCCGTCTAAAGATTGCTGGTCAGCCAAAACAATATAAAACTGCGAGGAAGCAGAATCAGGAAACCCCGATCGCGCCATCGCCACTGCACCACGAGTATGCTTGAGCTTCGGATTCTTTCCTTCCAATGTCTTGCTATAAACGATCGG
Organism: Leptolyngbyales cyanobacterium; assembly: GCA_038231055.1. GTDB lineage: Bacteria > Cyanobacteriota > Cyanobacteriia > Leptolyngbyales > Leptolyngbyaceae > Phormidesmis_A. Next base: position 1,943 of record JBBRMC010000211.1, on the reverse strand, counting down.
ATCACTTGCCTTGTCAGGCTTAATTTCTAAAGGAATATTGCGAACCTGATTAGTTGTCGGATCGATAAAACCACCCGTTCCCAACTGCTCTAATGGGAAGTTAGGATTCTTACCTTGGGGGTCGCCACCCTGTACGACAAACGGCTGAGGCTCTCGCACAACCCGATGAAACACCAAGCCATCATAGACTTTGCGATCGACCAGATCCACAAAATTGCCTGACGTAATGGGGGCATCGGTGCCGTTGACCTCGATCGTGATCGGCGCACCTTTCACTGTCATCACAACTGTTGCTTTGCCCTCTAAGCGAGGCAGATTTGCCGCTTGAGGCACACTCGGAGTCGCAGACGCTGATGCTGTAGCAGATGGGGAAGCAGACGGGGACGTGGTAGGAGCCGACCCTGCCTGCTGAGAATCGCACCCCACGATCGCGAAGATGGCGACAGCCAATGTCGATAAAAGCCAATTTCGGATTTTTGTCTGCATTTTTAGTTACCCATTCCAACAAAGCCATTTAACATCTTACGCATCTTCGACCCCGATAAACGGATTCAAGATCCAGTGAATCGTCAAATCAGCACCTACACGATGCAATTTTCAGCCAACCCCGTAGAGACGTTCCGGTGGAACGTCTCCTTGATCGCGCCCTGCCCCACCCCCTTCAAAAATCGAATTGATATCCTAGAAAAACGATAGAAACCATACCGCCCTCCGATAGAAAAGGCGCAATCCCAAATTTCGTCAACCGAACTTTAGAATCACACCTTTGCAGAACCATTAATTTGGTCAGACTACTACAGCCCTTCCAGAGGCACACTCAAAAATCTGGCGAGTTCTGCCGCCTCATTTTCTAACTGAGACAGCCCCAAAGGCTGCCCCACGCGCGTCAAGGGAATATCTCGCATTCCTTTAACTCGCACATAGAGCGATCGTCGTGGGTTGACTCCTTCTCTAAGAATCGCTTTGACCGCCTGAACATCACTCAACTGACAGTCCAATTCAATCTTGCGATTCTTGCCCGGAAACCCCCAGCGAAAAATCTTCATCTGACCCGTCTGCTTATTAAACTCGTTATATCCGCCGCCCAAATCCCACACAACGCTAAGCCAAAGATAAGTGGCTAACAGTAACGCTGCAACGCCATAAAAACCCATCACCAACCCTTGAGGGACAAAAATCAGCTTTGTTGGGTCGGCAAACGGGAGAAAATTGGTCTTGGTATAGCTAGAAATCGATGCCAGCAAAAAACCTGTCCCCCCGATCGAGACCACACTCGCCCACCAAAAGTTGCTAAACCGTCTCGACCCTAAAATCTGCTGGCGCAGAACAAGACTATCTGTAGAGGCTGTCTGTGCAGTCATGAAATCACTAGACCCTAAAAGAGATTACAAATTGGATCGACAAATCTGGCAAACCTAGCAACAGCACGTCTAAAAATCAGAACGTCAGAAACCTTAAATCGTGCCCAATCAACCCTAGACTAGTATATTACGTTCCCCGGTTGCCCATGAGAAGGGGTGTTACTAAACGACACTTCGACCGATCGTGACGCTGAATGACACATTATGACGTTTAGTAAGCAAAACTACTCACTACACAAATCAATCTCAGAAACGCATAATTTTCTCATAAGCGACGAAATCCTTGCTGTGCCTGTAGAATTTGTCGAAAAGTTATAAAAAGTTAGCTGAGACCACACGTTTCGCTTTGTAAAAATTCTAATTTCTCATATTATAAATAGACATATATACGCGTTCACTCTAGAGAACCTGCACTTTTAGTAAAACTAAAGGGTTTAACTTATGACCATCGCAGTTGGACGCGCTCAACCGACAAGAGGCGTATTTGACGCTCTTGATGACTGGTTGAAACGCGATCGCTTCGTCTTTATCGGCTGGTCTGGGCTTCTGCTGTTCCCCTGCGCTTTTATGGCAGTGGGCGGC
>JBBRMC010000210.1:0-6293 GCA_038231055.1 Leptolyngbyales cyanobacterium | reverse complement strand
TAAGCGCAGACGTAGACAACGGATGGTTGCTCATACACGGAAGCAAATGATCGAGATATGGCTCTAACGCTAGCGTTCGCAGCACTTCTTCGGCTGACCGATAGCGATCGCAGGGAGACACCCGCAGCATCTTGTCCAATATGCGCCCGAAATGATCGCTGACTCGCACCAAATTACGCCATTTAATCTCGCCTGTTGCTATGTCATACTCAAATTCGATCGGCGCTTTGCCCGTCAGCAAAAAAAGACAGGTGACTCCCACTGCATAAATATCACTGGAATAGACCGGACGTAACGAAAGCTGCTCTGGGGGAGCAAACCCGATCGTGCCCACAAACTGCGTCGAAGCACGAATGCCGGACTGCTCAACGATCGTAATGCACTCTTTGACGGCCCCAAAATCGATTAGCACCAGTCGCCCATCATCTTTACAACGCAGTAGATTAGGCGGCTTGATATCGCGGTGAATGACTCTGTTTTTGTGGACGTAGCGCAGCAGAGGCAAAAACTCTTGCAAAAACGATTTCACCTGCTCTTCTGAAAAGGTGCCCGATCGTCGCACTTCTTTACTTAACGTCGAGCCACGAACATATTCTTGAATTAGATAGAAATCGCCATCACTCTCAAAATAGTTCAGCAGTTGCGGAATTTGAGAATGGCTTCCGAGGCGACCCAGAGATTTTGCTTCTTGCTCAAATCGCTGACGAGCTTTATGCAGGGCAACGCCATCTTGCATTTTGGGACACAGTTGCTTAATCACGCAAAGAGGATTGCCGGGCAACCCACGATCGCGCGCCAAAAAGGTAACTCCAAATCCGCCTCTGCCTAACAGTTTGCGGATCTCGTAGCGATCGCGAAAAAGCTGATTAGACCCGCAAATCTGCCCTAAATAAGTTTGCTCATGAACATCCGATCTAAAATCATTGAGATTTGTGGGTGAACAATCCATTGCGGTCAGTCAGACAAGAAGAACTCCAGGTTGCTCCAGTCTAAGAAGGATTCTGGCAAGATGACGAAATCTTTAAAGTCCACCCATACATTCCTTAGAAATGGTTTCTACCGCTGATCAATTCTTCCAAAAATCAATTACTTCATATCCCACTTCAGCCATCATTCTTCTCAATAGAGGCATACTCAAGCCGATCACATTAGTGTGACAGCCCTCTATCTTTTCGACGAACAAACTGCCTCGCCCCTCTAGGGCAAAACAGCCTGCACACACGAGCGGTTCACCAGTCGCTACATAGGCTTCGATCGCACGATCGCTGACCTCTGCAAAAAAGACTCGTGTCACTTGAGTCCATACCAGCGTTGCAGAGGGCATGAGCATCCCTTGTTCTGAATAAGGAACAACGAGCGAGTGACCTGTAAAGAGTTCGCCTACCTGCCCGCGCATTTGCTGCCAACGAGTGATCGCGTCTGCCGCGTTTGCTGGTTTTCCATAAATTTCCCCCTTGAGGGACAAAACCGAATCGCAGCCCAAAATCAGCCCCGGTGCGCGAGAAAACAGACGACCATAGCCGACTAGCTGCAAATCACCTCGATTTTCCCAGAGCGATCGCATCGTCGCTAACGCTTTTTGCTCTGCCAGCACCTTCACCAACTCAGCCGGGTCGGTGAGTTGCACTTGAGATTCGTCAAAATCACTGGGATGCACGATCGGGTCAATCCCTGCCTGTTGCAGCAGCCGTTTTCGAGCCGGAGACGCAGACGCGAGAACAAAAGGAACACTCATAGAATTGGATTATCCGTCAACCGAGAAGGACTTAACTGCCGTGGTCAGCAGGTCTTTCATCCGATCCCACCGCTCTTCTGAGGTAGACGCGTTAATGGTATAAAGCTTGCCGCGATAGACGATCGCGCTGGCGATGTTGTGGCGCTCCTGGTTGTTGGGCAGCTTAACCAAATATTCCAGCAAATAATAGGTCTGATCGCCAATCTCGCGTTCTTCTGCGTTGATTAATTCTGCGGTGCGCCCAGAGTCAGGAGGCGCGATCGCGCTTTTGCCTAATTTATAGCCCACTTCGCTCGGAGTTCCTAAATCGCTCAGAGTTTTTTGCCCCTGAGTCGGATTGATCACCACGCTGACGTTCTCGGTCGGCTTAATAATGTCGTGAAAAACCACATCAGGACCGTTGGCAACCTTCACTTCTGTCCAGCCGTTGGGATAGAGAAATCGATAGCCATCGCTGCTGTCTGCATAGCTTTTTAAGCCACCCACCCCCGACACACAGCCCTGCAAACTTAGACTAAATACCACCAGCACTAGCGCGACCAATCGTTTGAGCATTTCTCTAATATTCCTATCAACTTGGCTGTGAGCAGGGAAACGTCTCTAACGTCCCTGGTGAACTCAACTATTTATTGTCCCATTTCTTGGGTTCAGTCAGTGCGCCCTTGATTTAGACAATTAAGATTTCAACAAAGGGATCAAAGAGATCATAGATTTAAGACTGGGCTGATCTGCCGAAAGTCGGATAGACTGAAATGTTGCTAGCAGTGCCCAATCGGGTGAGGAGATCCTGCCCTGACTGTTTTGGTAGAAGATCTGTTTCCTGAGGCACTCTATCAGCAGATTGTAGGAACGTCTTAATGCCAGATTATTTTGTTGCTACAGTGGCAAAAGAGCCAAGGATGAACGTGTTTAGGACACGCCCACACGATTCATCAAGTCACCGTCAACCAACCACACCTCGCAATTGGAATAAGTGTTTCTGTGAGCGTAATGCAGTTAAATAGCCCACCTGCCCCAACCATTCCCCTAATTTTAGACGGGTTACCCGATCCCCCTGTCCCGGAGGGCGTTTGTCCGCGACGGGCACGATTACAGATTGACCTGTTGCTATTGGCGATCGAAGCTCTCGATCTGGGCGGTTCAGAAGCGATCTTGTCTACTGCCAGCGATCTAGATCTGCGGGGAATCATCAAAAATCGGGTGGTGCTCTGGCGCTTACGCAGCACCAATCCATTCAGGCGCTATAGTCAGCGCCGCCCTCTGACGCTGATTGAAGCAAAAGCTTTGGTTGTGATTACCTGCTATTTGGCGCGTCGTTTAACGGTGCTAGTGCGGCAATTGCTTTTGGCACACCAGCAACTCAATGAAAAGCAGCTATCCATCGACCATCACTTTCGCTTATCAGAATATTTAGAGCGGTTTCGCGCTCATTTTCGCAGCCGGATGAATGCCCGACGTGCCGGAGTGATGGCTTATAGTTCTGACGAAAAGCTGAATGAATTAGCGCTCGATCTGCTGGCTCAATTGCTGTTTTGCACGGGAACGTCAGGGATGCAGCGCTTGTGGATCAGTTTGTTTGATGGAGAAGTATGACTATCCAACGCCAATATAGTTTGCCCAATTGCACTCTGGTTTTGGAGGGGTTAGCCGATGCGATCGCGGCTCCTCAGTCTGAGGTGCGTCCCGTGATGTCGCTGCTAATTAACGCAGAGTGCCATTTACCAGGGCAAGAAAAGCCTCTAGCGGGGGGACGCGAGTTTTTTGAAAGCTTGGTGACTGCGGTTAGTTTATACGCTCAAGAATTTCTAAGTGGAATTCATCTGCCGCGTCAGACCTACAGCGCTCAGCCGTCCTTTGTGAAGTTAGAGCGGCTTGATCGCATCCATCACCGTCTCACTGTCGAACCGAGTGCTGATCACACGACAACGGCTGCACAAAAGGTTGATTTGAGTACCGTACAGCTTTTTGACTTAGTGGAGGCGATCGACCAATTTGTTGCAGACACGCAAACGCTGCCCTTGTGGTCGTTGAATTTAGCGCCTGTCCCCAAGCGCTATGCCTTTGCGCGTGAGCCAATGGCAAAACAGGCAGTTCCGGCAGCGATCGGGGTGTCGAGTTTGGCATTGGCAGCGATCGCTTTTTTCATGATTCCTGCGCCGAAGGTCAACAAACCCACCTGTCTCACGGCTGGAGAATGCCCAACGGCAGCATCTCCGCAAGCAACCGGAAGTCCTGCTCTCAGTCCTTCAGCGTCACCCACGCAAGCATCGGCTTCACCCAGCCCAAGTCAGTTGACTGAACCCGATTTGGCACAACTTGAGAACACGCTGAATTCGACCCCCGCGATCACCGATCCGCAGGAACTCGATCGGCTCCGGCAACGGCTTTATGATCAAATTAATGACAAATGGAAGCCTCAAACTAACCCGACTCAAGATTTGATTTATCGGGTTGGCGTGGGGAAAGATGGCGCGATCGTTGGCTATAAGCCCGAAAGTTCAGGGGCACTCGAAAATGTCAAACAAACGCCTCTGCTGAATTTGCTCTACATCCCAGCCGCCGGAAGCGCGCCATCGCAAGACCCGATCGGGCAATTTAAGGTGGCGTTCACCTCACAAGGCAAGGTAGAGGTCAGTCCGTGGGAAACGACATCGGAGTCACCTAGCCCGTCTGCTGCGTCACCCAGCCCAGATGCTTCGTCTAGCCCAGATGCCTCTTTGAGTGGGTCATCAGCCGCTCCTGCCGAGATCACAGAGCCGTCTCAGCTAGAAGCGTTGCAGCCCAAACTTTATGACCAGCTTGACCAAAATTGGAAAGGTAGCCCTTCATTTGACAAAGACTTGCTGTTTAGAGTCAGAGTCAAGGCAGATGGCACGATCGTCAGCTACGAAGCGATCAACCAACCTGCCAATGACAACCTGCAAGCTACGCCACTTGCTCAATTAGCCAAGCCCGTTGACCCAAACGCACCTTCCTCCGAGTCTTTAGCTTCTTTTAAAGTAGTTTTTAAACCGAGCGGTGCTTTGCAGGTTAACCCGTGGTACGGGCGACGTTAGAGAAGCCGCCGCCGTAAATAGATTGATAACTAGGGAGACTGCTGTGAATTTTCAGACGGTGATTGCGACGCTGCATCAGTTTTGGAGCGATCGAGGCTGCTTAATCGCTCAACCCTATGACACCGAGAAGGGAGCGGGCACCAAAAGTCCGCACACGTTTTTGAGGGCGATCGGACCTGAGCCGTGGTCGGTGGCGTATGTAGAACCGTGCCGTCGTCCGGGAGATGGGCGCTATGGTGAAAATCCCAATCGCTACCAGTATTACTATCAATATCAAGTGTTGATTAAGCCGTCGCCTGACAATATTCAGGAAATCTATCTAGATTCTCTGAGAGCGTTGGGAATTCGCCCAGAGGATCATGATGTCCGGTTTGTAGAAGACAACTGGGAAGATGCAGCCGTAGGTGCATGGGGCGTAGGCTGGGAAGTCTGGCTCGACGGCATGGAGGTGACGCAGTTCACCTATTTTCAGCAGTGTGGAGGAATTGATTGCCGCCCGGTATCGATCGAGATCACCTATGGTCTAGAGCGGCTGACGATGTATCTGCAAGGCGTAGATGCGATCGCTAAGATTCAATGGAACGAGTCTTTAACCTATGGTGATGTTCACCTCCAAGGCGAGATCGAGCAATCGACCTATAACTTTGAGGCATCAAATCCTGAGTTGCTGTTTAACCTATTTGGGCTTTATGAGCAGGAAGCGGCGCAGTTAATTGAGCGATCGCTCGTTCTGCCTGCTCTAGATTATGTGCTGAAGTGTTCGCATACCTTCAATTTACTGGATGCTAGGGGCGTAATTTCGGTCACAGAGCGGACGCGCTACATCGGCAGAATTCGCACAATGGCGCGGCAAGTCGCCCACCTCTATTTCAAGCAGCGTGAGGAACTTGGGTTTCCGCTATTGAAAGGCGAAAAGGTTGGGGCAGTCTAATCCGCAATTCCTGATCGGTCATCAAGACCATCTCCGTAGAGACCTTTCACCGGAACGTCTCTACGGCATTGGGTGACTTCACAATCTGTTAGCCTCACATCGTCAAAGACTGTGAATTTGTCTCGATCAACTTCGCTAAGTCTTTTAAGAAGGCTGCTGCATGAGCACCATAAATAATTCGGTGGTCGCAAGTAATGTTAACTTTCATTTGCCGACGCACTCCCAGCATTCCATCGTTGTTAGCAATGACTTGAGGACGAGATGCCCCGATCGCCAAAATCGATCCTTGACCCGGCGGGAGAATTGCATCAAACATATCAACTCCAAACATCCCCAAATTAGAGATGGTGAACGTTCCAGAGTTATATTCTTCAGGCTGTAGCTGTTTAGACCGTGCTCGATCGACCAAATCTTTCCAGTTGCGCGACAGAGAATAAATATCAACCTGATCGGCATTTTGTAACACTGGAGTGATTAGTCCACCATCATCCATGGCAACTGCCACGGCAACATTAATCGCACTATTGTGACGAATGCCCTGATCGACATAGCTTGCATAAAGTAGTGGATG
>JBBRMC010000209.1:0-6311 GCA_038231055.1 Leptolyngbyales cyanobacterium | reverse complement strand
TGTCTCGATCGCTACAAACAGAGACAGATCACTACCCTCTCAGACCTTCATAGCGAGACGATTGACGCTTGCTACATTCAATCTCTAGAACAGTTAGAAGTAAAAGCCATTCTAGAGGTGCCAATTTTCAACCAGAACACCTTATGGGGTTTGTTAACGGTTCACCACTGTCGCAGCCCCCGCGAGTGGCAGCCTCCAGAGGTGCAGTTATTGCAGCAGATTGCCCTGCAACTAGGGATTGCCATTCAACAAGCAGACCTGTGTCAACGTCAGCAACTCCTAGACCATCAGATCGAGCAGCATAGAGTTGAATGCCAACACGCGATCGAGCTTCAGCAGAAACAAGACCTGATTCAAAGTATTGCTCAAGGCATTTCAGCAGAAACGGGCAAGGCATTCTTCCAGGCGTTGGTGTCACATCTCATCCGTTTATTAGGTGTAGAGCAAGCCTTTGTGGGTGAAGTCATTGCGCCTGACAATAACCGAATTAAGATTATGGCTGGGTTAAGTAATGAGCAGGTGCTAGATGGGTTGGAGTATTCCCTGGCAGGCACTCCTTGTAAAAAGGTGGTCGAGCACGGCTTTTGGATTTATCCTGACAGTATTCAGCAGCACTTTCCAGAAGATTTGGCATTAGAAACCCTTGGAGGGGAAGGCTATATAGGCATTCCCTTAGTGAGTTCTTCGGGGGCGATTATTGGCTTAATTGGCGTGATCAGTGACCAAGCGATCGCCAACGTCCAATTCATTCAGGAATTCTTGACCATCTTTGCGGTGCGAGCCGCCTCTGAGCTAGAACGGCAGCAGTCAGAAGTCACGCTGAATCGCTACAAGGGAATCGTTTCTGTTATCCCCGATTGTGTCTCTCTAATCAATCTTGACTATCTCTATCAAGTCGTTAACCAGACCTACTTAACCTGGAATCAGAAATCTTATAGCGAAATCGTTGGATATTCCGTCAGCGATTTATTAGGGCAAGAATTTTTTGAAACTGTCTCTAAGCCCTTACTGGATCGCTGCCTCGCAGGAGAACCTCAACAAACCCTTGAGACGTGGCAAACCTATCCAGATGGTCAGCGACGCTATATCAGAGCGACCTATGCACCTTATCTAGAATTAGACGGCACCATCTCTGGAGTTGTAATCAGCGTCCATAACCTAACTGATCTAAAACTGGCTGAAGAAGCCTTTTGGGAGACTCAAGAGCGGTTTCGTCAGATGGCTACTAGTATCCGTGAAGTCTTTTGGTTAGCAGACATTGATTTCACCCAAATTATTTACGTTAGTCCGGCTTATGAGGAGATTTGGCAACAGAGTTGCACCAGCCTTTACGAGCAACCCAAGTCGTTTCTAGAACCCATTCACCCCGAAGATCGCGCCCAAGTTTTAGCGGTTAGTGAGCAACAGCGGCTCACTGGATTTAACCACGAATATCGCTTGCTTCATTCTGATGGAACCATTTGCTGGATCTGGGAGCGGACTTTCCCAGTGACAGATGCGACAGGGCATCCCTACCGTTTGGTCGGTGTTTCTCAAGATATCACCGATCGTAAAGTCGCTGAAATCGCTCTAATGGAATCGCAGCAGCAATATCAGACGTTGGTAGAAAATTCTCCAGATGTCATTGAGCGCTTCGATCGACAACTGCGGCACCTCTACGTCAGTCCAGTCTTAACCCAAATCACCGGAATACCAGCCAAGGTCTTTTTAGGCAAAACTTGCCGCGACTTGGGCATGGACAAGACCATGATCAACGCTTGGGAGACAGCAGCTACAACACTGCTGGCAACCGGAGAGAAACAGGCATTTGAATTTGAAACCCCCACACTTCAAGGTATCCGTTCCTTTGAAATGGTTGTTGCTCCTGAATTGTCCGATCGCCAGACCATCGAGTCGATCCTATCTATTTCTAGAGACGTGACCGATCGCAAAGCTGCTGAAACCGCCCTGCGCGAACAGCAACAGTTCACTGAGCAGATCGCTGAATCGACCCTGGCAACTCTGTATATCTACGACCTAATTGAGCAGCGTAATATCTATTCAAACCATCAGATTGAGAGAGTTTTGGGGTATTCTCCATCTGAGATTTGGGAGATGGGCAATACGTTCTTTCCAATGCTAATCCATCCAGATGATCTGCCCAACGTGATGGCAAGTCAACAGCGTCTTTTGATGCTTCAAGACGACGAATTTGTGGAAACAGAATACCGAATGCGTCACAAAAACGGAGATTATCGCTGGTTACTCAGCCGCGATCGCATCTTTAACCGCACTGCCGAGGGGTTGCCAAAGCAATCGTTGGGTGTTGCAACTGACATTACCATTCTCAAAGAAACCCAAGCTTCCCTATGCCAGCAAGCAAATCTTCAACGGTTGCTCAACGAGATTGCCCAACATATTCGCCAAACCTTAGATTTAGACCACATCCTCCATACTACTGTTACTGAAGTTCGGCAGTTTCTCAAGGTTGATCGGGTGGTCATCTATCAATTTAAACCTGATTGGAGTGGCATCATCATTGCAGAATCTGTGGCAGAGGGATGGCGATCAATTCTGGGAATGCAGACCCTCGATACCTACTTTGTCGAAAAAGGATGCTCCTATGACCAAAGTAGGGTAAGGGCAACTGATGATATTCACACCGCTAATCTAGATCCTTGCTATGTAGCAATGTTAGAGCAAATACAGGTACGGGCAAAACTAGTGGTGCCGATCCTGCAAGATGACCACCTGTGGGGGTTATTGATTGCTCAGCATTGCCGATCGCCCCGACAGTGGGAGACCTTTGAAATTGAGCTACAACAACAACTAGCCACGCAAATTGCGATCGCCATTCAACAAGCCGATCTTTATCAACAGTCACAATTAGAGTTAACAGAACGCCAACGAGCAGAAGCGGCTCTACAACAGCTCAACCAAGAATTAGAACAACGGGTGCAAGAACGCACTCAATCTCTACATCAACAGGCAAAACAAGAGCGCTTGATGCGCCTGATCATTCAAAACATCCACCGCTCTCTCGATCTAGAAGAAACGCTCACTGCCTTACTCAGCGGAACCCGTCAGACCCTTAATGCAGACCGGGTGGCGATTTATCAGTTTAGCCCTGATTGGAGTGGCAGCTTTGTGGCAGAGTCGGTGGGTGAAGGGTGGATGCCTTTGGTAGCGCCAGATATTCAAAAAGTTTGGCAAGACACTCACTTGCAAGAGATTCAGGGTGGACGCTACCGAAATAACGAAACCTTTGCTGTTAACGATATTTATACAGTCGGGCACAAGCAATGTCATATCGATCTGTTAGAGCAGTTTCAAGCGAGAGCCTACATGATTGCTCCTATTTTTCTAGACGAGCAGCTTTGGGGGTTGCTTTCCGTCTATCAAAATAGTGGTTCTCGCGATTGGCAGGAATGGGAGATTAGCTTACTCCAGCAGATTGGCATCCGAACTGCAATCGCTCTGCGCCAATCCTATTTATATCAAGCAGTCCAAGCGCAAGTGACAGAGCTAGAGCGACTCAATCAACTAAAAGATGACTTTCTGAGCACGGTCTCTCACGAACTACGATCGCCCATGTCCAGCATTAAAATGGCAATTCAAATGCTAGAAATTAGCTTGAAACCTTCGGGGATACTGGACGATGAAACCAACGCCATCAATCGCTATCTAAAAATCTTGCGCGAGGAAGGTAAACGCGAGGTCAGTCTAATCAATAATCTACTAGATTTATCGCGACTGGATGCCGGGACTGAGCCACTCAATCTCACCACTGTTAACCTCCAGTCCTACATTCCTGACTTAGTTAAGCCCTTTGTCGATCGCACTCACCAGCATCAGCAGCAACTAGCTGTTTATATTCCTAACGACTTGCCACCCTTTACCACCGATTTGCCTTTTCTAGAACGAATTCTGATCGAACTCCTGCACAATGCCTGTAAATACACTCCTGCTGGGCAAACCATTACAGTCTCTGCTCAACCCGTGCTAGCAGCCTTAGAGATTCGCGTCAGCAACTCTGGTGTTGAGATTCCCGTCGCAGAATGCGAGCACATCTTCGATAAGTTTTACCGCATTCCTAACAATGACCCCTGGAAACATGGTGGCACTGGACTTGGGTTAGCTCTAGTGAAAAAGCTCACCGAACGCTTGGGCGGGAATATTCGTGTTGAGAGTGGCTGTGGACAAACGACCTTCGTTCTAACATTTGGGTTCTTCACTCAACTTCCTGTCTAGCGACAAGATCCTAAAATTTAAGGCAAGGCGATCAAATCTGAGTGTTTGCTACTTAAACGGGTTTGCGACGCAATCAAATTTTCTATAGGCTCTTCTAACCCCAGATACTGCCGCCAGAATTTAGTAGTGGTTATCTCTTTTGCAGCACTCTTCCAATCCTTGCTTATAGATGACCAGTCAATTTTGCTTTGAGCAACAACGCTAGACCACCGATCTAAAAGCTGAATACTGGTTAATTGATCCACCTGATCTTGGTTCTCATAAGTTCGGCTCAGCTTTAGAATACTGGAATGTAAGATATCTGGCTCAGAGTGTTTAATAAAGTCCGAACCCTTTAGATAGTCCTCGAACGCCTTGATCAGCATTTGAGCACGATCGTAGTCAGATTTCAACAAGGAAGCCATGATTTCTTTAGTGAGGTTGCTGACGGTATCGGCATAGCTCGGTGAGAAATGAATCGCGTATGTGATTAGATCGTTACGAAAATAGTAATAGGTTTCCCAGTTCAAGTTTTTTGCAGAGGCGGGGAGATGCCAAACAGCGATCGAGGGAAACGTGACGATCGGTGCCCCTAAAACTTTTTTAGCTCTGAGGCAAAACTCTACGTCATCTAATTTAATAAAGAGAGGTAGTGGTAGTTTAATTTTCTCAATGATTTCTCTAGAGAAGGAGCAAAACCAAAACCCTCCATAGTCGGCATCTTCTTCAATTAAGAGTTGGTTGAGAGCATCTGCATTTCGCAGATCCATGTTGTGATTCAGGGCAGTTAAAGAGCCAAACGCACCCTTAGATTTGGGATCTTCGTTAAACGTGGCACCTGCTTCATAGAGGACATATTTTTTATTCAAATTGAGCAAGCCACCTGCAACAACAAAGTCGCTCTTTGCATACTCATGCAGCGAAAATAGTCTCAAAATACTCTCACTTTCTAACTCGATATCATCATCCATAACAAGGAAATGAGAGTAGTTAGGTTCCTCCGCTAAAGCTTCAACTAAACCTCTGGTAAAGCCGCCACTCCCACCTGCATTTTTATTAGGAATCAGTTCAAGTCTTGGATCACTAAAGTTAGCTTTTTCTAGCGTTCTACCATTGTCAACAACAAATACTTTGAAGTCTTTGTGTTGCAGTAACTGATCTTGCAGGAGTGTAGCCAACGTATTCTTAACGTAATCCTCTTTCTTGAATGTACAGATGACAATTCCTAACGATACGTCTCTGGATTTTGTTTCGTCTGTTACGATTAAGCCTTCTTGAAAAATTCCCTGTTCGCTTAAGCAGATAATTTCCATGTAGAGTCTACCAGCCTCTGCTCCCTGACGAAGATTAATAGGTGGAAGACTGACTGGATTTGAGAGTTGACAGTTCTCAAAATTTTCTTCAAAAATCTTTGCTCGATCGCTGCCCTCACTACCCTCTCTATAAACAGAAACCTTAAAACTACCTTCTAATTTCAGCAAATAATAAATAGAGTGAAGCGTTGTATACTTAGTATAGTATCGTTCATAAAACGAATTGAAATAAGAGCTAGAGGAGAGCGATTCCCCCTGACGTAGCATAACTCCCTTATTCTCTTCCTCATAGCTGAGAGACGCAGCCCCATTGCATTGAATGTATAAAGCAGAACTCTCATCCGATTTTGGAAGCTTTATTCTACCGACAATATTCATAAAATACTCACCAATTTCCCTTGTCAAGTTGCCGCTTTAGAGAAAAGACAGCGATTTTGGCTCAAATTGACTTAAATGCTTACGATTGAAACGCTTTGCTAAGACGTGCGTTTTCGATTTACTTCAGCTAGAGCCAAGGCGCTTCTCTAGCTTAATTTACTCCCATTAACGTAACGGAAAAAGAATTAGCATAGAATCAATCCTTCGATAGATTTACTACTTTGGATCGGTCTCTTGGAGAAGGATTAACTAGACGAAGCTCGTCCGGCTGATTTACTCGCCTGAGCGTGAGAAAACTTAGGGCAAAGTAGTCGATCGCAATTCAGCCTCTCACAATTTTGCTAACGCTATGAACACCAAAACTAACCTCCATTCGCTCATTCCATTGAATGAAGCTTCGTTATCTCACTT
>JBBRMC010000208.1:0-6313 GCA_038231055.1 Leptolyngbyales cyanobacterium | reverse complement strand
GCATGAGGAACGCTCTCGACCCAGATTAAGCGATCGAGCACTCCCGCTTGTTTTGCCTGGTCGATCAGCGTTTCTTTGAGCGCTCCGCGTCCTAATAAAAGCCATTTCCAGGGACGATCGTTGAGATTCGCCAACGCCTTCATCAAAGTCAATAAGCCTTTTTCTTCAACAAATCGCCCTACGAATCCGACCACAAAATCAGAGGATTGAATGCCCAATTGAGCGGCAAGGTCTGGCTGAGGTTGGGGGCAAAACAAGTGCTCATCGACTCCCAACTGCGGCATGACTCGCATCGCTTTTTGATAGCCTCTTTGACGCAAAACCTCTGCTCCGTCTTGATTTCCGACGACAACGCCATCAGTGTGCCGAAGATTGTACGCCTCTAGCCACGAAACTGGAAATTTCAGCGTGTACGGGAGATTCCACCAGGTAAAAAACAAGGTTTTTGCCTTCAGTCCGAGGAGACGATTCAGCGTAATCATTTGAGCGTAAGCCAGCGATTTAGCCCCTTGCTCAACCTGAATGATGTCGGGTCGGAAGTCTCGCATTAACCTAATCAAATCCGTCCCAAAGGTGAGAAGTCCCTGATTGTTTTGGCTGAAGTTAGAGACGGGCACCACTCGAAACGAGCCTTCTAGCCGAAAGCGAGTTTCGACCGCACTTTTCATGACACCTCCCGGTTTCCAGCGTTTTGGAACTACGATCATGACTTCAATCCCTGGTTCTAAATTCGCTAAAACGCGCAGTTTTTCGCAGTTGAGATCGACGATATAGGAGTGACTGGCAACCAGGATTCTCATACCGTCACCTCAGAGGATGCTTGGCTATAAAGTTGAGTGTTGGGCGATCGCAGCACGGTCTTCAACGCCTGCAAAAATCCCAGAATGTAGAATCCAAATCGCGTCACCACTTTGATCGGTGAACCGCTTTTGTGGCAAGGCGGACGACCCAACACATGACAGTCAAACAGCCGCAAGAAAAATCGGCAAGATTGCCAGAATGTGAGATTCTTAAATCCCATCAAAAAATGATTGTGATAGAACGTGATTTGATAGGTCAGCGATCGCGTGCTGATGTCATGACAGCCCCCGGTTTCTTCGCCGAGATGAATCAGATGCGCCTCTGGGTCATACCAAATCATCAATCCCGTTTTGCGAATGCGTAAACAAAAGTCTGATTCTTCTCGCACTGCGCTTCCCTGAAACCGTTCGTCGAACCAAATGCCATGCTGCTCAAAAATCTCTCGTCGAAAAGACATATTGCAGCCTCTAGCGCTCAATACCTGCTGCGGCTTGGTGGTGTGTACGAGATTAATGTGATACCAGGCGATCCCAGGATTCATCGCTTCGGGCGGTAGGTCTTGAATCTCTAACCCTGGCTTAAAATCGGCTAACTTCATGCGATCGAAGACTCGCCCTGCCACGGCTCCGATGTCTGGTCTGTCTCCATAATTTTTGGCATGAGCAGCTAAGAAGCCCGACTCAAGCTGCACATCGTCGTCTAAAAACAGCAAAATCTCGCCCTTCGCCCGTCGGACTGCGTAATTTCTCGCCCCTGGCAAACTTGCCCACCCGACTCGAAACAGCCGAATTTTGCCAGAGGTTTCTAACTCATCTAAAAATTTCTGAATCTCTGGTTGATGCAATCGGGTTTGATCAACAACCAGCACTTCAAAATTGGGATAATCCTGCTTCAAAACATCTTGCAACGTCTCCTGAAGCGGTTCTTCGCGCCCATAGGTGGGGATAATCACAGAAATCAGGGGGCAAGTCATGAGAGAAGCGTCAAAGAGGGATGGTTTAGTGTTCCCATGAGTGGGATGGAGTGTTGAAAAGAGAGAAAATCACGGATCGGACGCGATCGAGCGACGTTTCTTCTTCTTGGAAACGGGATCTACGATCGCGGCTTTTTCTGGCTGATCCAACACGGGCAGCTTGAGAATAACCCCAGCAAAAAACCAGTAATACACCGCAACCGGATCGACATCCAACGGGTAGTAGTAAGTGTTGTAGCTAATCACAAGCACAAACGTCCAAAATGCGGCTCCATAGCCCCGCAGACTTTTATCACGAACCGATCGATACGCTTTAAACGTTGCGACCGTCAATGTCGTCACCATCGCTAGAAATAAAAACGCCCCGATCGGACCAATCTCAAACAGCAGCTTGGGATAGTAAGTCTCAATCAAGGCAGTTTTCCCAAAACCACGGGCAGAATTGGTTGCTCGACCCAACCCTCTGCCTAAAAAGCTTGATTTGCCATCATCAGAGAAGTCAGAAAATTGACCTGCAATGAAATCAGTTGGGGGAGCGGCATTCCAGCGTTCAACGGCGCTATTCCAGCGTTCTTCGACCACTGCCGGGTTTGTCACCATCACCCCGCCCACCAGCAACCCTAACACCAGGGCGATCGGGACAAACCGTTTTAAATTAACCACTTGACCCGTGGTGATGAGCAAAATCGCAATCACGATCGGCACGAGCAGCAGCGCAATTCTTTGACCTGAGACGACTGCCAGCACCAGCGTTGCCGCCATTGACCCTAACCCGACCCCGCGCCACAAAAAAGACGGGTCCATAAACGCAACCGAGAAGCTAAAAAAGGCACTAGAGATCAAAAACCAGCCCCACTGCCACGGTGCGACAAACGTCCCAGGTAGCCGAATCACGCCCTGTTCTTCGTTATAAAGCAGCGACCCGCCCACTAAGCATCTTGCTTCTAGAGAGGCTTTAAATAGGGCTGCACCCTCGCCCACGGTGCCCTGACACCTCCCAGTTTTCAGAAATATGTACTGCAAAAACGCGAGACCGCAGCAGATCAAAATGATCACCGCAGTTACTCTCATTAAGAAATACAAATCTTCTTTCTTTCGTAGTAAATAGTACGCGCATGGAATCAGAGGCACATAGCCGAGCAAAACTTTGATGCCCATAATGCCCATCAGAAAAGGCTTCTCAGAGCGATCGCCTGCAAATTGCTGAGCGCCGTTCACAAACAGCAGCACCAAAATGCAATAAGCCAAAAAGATTCCCAATGCGGGCTTTAAAGCTTTGGGCATTAAAAACGGCTGCTTACGGAGCTTGCAATATTGAATGACCGCAATCAGAGCGGGAATATAAAATCCGTCTTTGGCAAGCTGAAATAAAGGATTGTTGCCCCCGATCGAATAAGTAACTGTCCCGCTAAAGGGCATATAGAAGAGGAAAGCGTAGAGGGACTGCCAAGGATATTGAAACGAAGCCATCAGAATAAAAACGGCAACGCCTCCCCCAATCCCCCCTTTGATGCCTCCCACGATCGCCATGAGTAACCCTGCCACGATCGCCACTGCCGCTGCTACTGACAGCGTATTGATTACCTTCTTACGGGTCTGTGCCGCTTTGCGTTTAGCTGCCAACTTTTCTTTGAGGCTCAGAGTCGGCGTGGTTTCTGCAAGTGACGATTTGAGTTTGCGCTTAGGCATGAAAGCAAGATGATAGATCGGCTGACTCGTGTAACAAACGTTCTACGCGATTTTACCCACTCAGGGTTTAGTAAAACAGGCACCCCAATCCTAGCCCAGAGAACCGTCAATCACTGCTCTAGAAAATCTCGGAGGCTTAGCCGTTTTTTATCAGCTTATTAATTCTTAATCGCATATTTATGGGTCTTTCCCATTAGCTCATCTCTGGTACCGTCTATTTGGCAGGGGTGACTTAAAGAGGAATCCCCCTTAAAGTAGTTTTGTTAAGCGAAACCCTGCATTTATGGTTGATGCTTCAAATAGATATGATTGCTATGAATTCACCTTCATTGCTCACAAGCAGGTTTTAGACATAAACTCGTGCCCCCGAACCCGATTTCACTATGAGTATTCACTTATCTCGTCCTCTTTTATCGGTGCCGTCAGGAGTGCTGCAAGTGCCTCCTGTGCCTGATACGTCGTTGACGACTCGCCCAGTCTACCTTTCGCTGGTGGTGCCTACCTACAATGAAGGCAAAAATATTCGGCAGATTGTCCAGATTCTCACTCGATTATTAGATCAAGCATTGCCCAATGATTACGAGTTGATTGTGGTCGATGACGATAGCCCCGATCGCACGTGGGAACTGGCTCAGCAGTTAATGGCAGATTATCCGCACCTGCAAGTGATGCGTCGTCAGACTGAGCGGGGGTTATCAACGGCAGTGATTCGAGGATGGCAAGCAGCGACGGGGCAAGTCTTGGGCGTGATTGATGGCGACTTACAGCATCCGCCAGAAGTGCTGATTGAGCTATTGCACACGATCGATAAAGGTGCAGATTTGGCAGTGGGCAGTCGTCATATCGAAGGCGGCGGCACCAGCGATTGGGGACTCGTGCGGCGGCTGCTCTCTCGCGGTGCCCAACTGCTGGGGCTAATAATTTTGCCGAATGTGATTGGGCGCGTCTCCGACCCAATGAGCGGCTATTTTATGGTGCGTCGATCCGCGATCGCGGATTGCTTGCTCAATCCTCTAGGCTACAAAATTTTGATCGAGGTGTTGGGACGAGGCAACGTTCGAGACGTGGCAGAAGTTGGCTATGTGTTTCAAGAGCGGCAAGAAGGCGAGAGTAAAGTCACTTGGCGGCAATATGTTGAGTATTTGATGCATCTGGCAAAGCTGCGCTCAAGGGGACGGATTACGCGACTTAGAGAGCGGTTTCCGATCGCTCGATTCTTACGATTTGGCTTGGTTGGGTTTAGCGGCGTGTTTGTCGATATGGCAGTGTTTTATCTGCTGCGAACTCAGCTAGGCTTACCGATCGCTCGCAGCACGATTTTGTCTGCCGAAGTTGCGGTTGTGAATAACTTTCTATGGAATGATTTGTGGACATTTGGAGACATTTCTAGACGGCAACCGGGTAAACGTCAACGACTGAGACGATTCTTCAAGTTCAATCTAGTGTGTCTCGCGGGCATTATTCTGCAAGCGCTACTGGTGAGTCTATTGCACGATGCCTTTGGGGTGAATGAGTTTGCCGCAAAACTCGCTGCGATCGCGATCGTCACCTTCTGGAACTTTTGGATCAATCTCAAGCTCAATTGGCGGGTCACCGACCTGAAGAAGTAGCGCTTTCTATATGACTTGTATGGCTTCCGTGACTTTGCGGATGCCAGAAGGGTCTTCAATTACTCGGAATCCATCCCCCTAATGAATTACAGTGATAAAAGGTAGATAACATTACCGATTCACATACATTCCAAGGATATTCCCGGTATGCATCTGAGTGAATTGACTCACCCAAACCAGTTGCATGGTCTGTCGATCTATCAGCTTCAGCAAGTTGCTCGCCAGATTCGTGAAAAGCATCTGCAAACGGTCGCAACCATTGGAGGGCACCTCGGTCCTGGATTAGGGGTCGTCGAGCTAACCCTGGCACTTTATCAAACTCTGGATCTCGATCGTGACAAAGTGATCTGGGATGTCGGGCACCAAGCCTATCCCCACAAGCTAGTTACCGGACGCTATGCCAACTTTGACACGCTACGTCAAAAAGACGGCATCGCAGGCTATCTCAAGCGCGGTGAAAGCAAGTTTGACCATTTTGGGGCAGGTCACGCCTCTACAAGCATCTCGGCAGGTCTAGGGATGGCTCTGGCACGGGATGCCAAGGGCGAAAACTTCAAAGTCGTCTCAGTGATTGGCGATGGCGCGCTCACGGGCGGCATGGCACTTGAGGCGATTAATCACGCAGGTCATTTGCCTAAAACCAATCTGCTCGTCGTGTTGAACGATAACGAGATGTCGATCTCGCCCAATGTTGGCGCGATTCCTCGCTATCTCAACAAAATGCGCCTCAGTCCGCCTGTGCAGTTCCTCACCGACAACTTAGAGGAACAGTTCAAAAATATGCCCTTCTCGCCTGAACTGTCGCGGCTCAAAGAAGGCATGAAGCGTCTGGCAGTTCCTAAAGTGGGCGCAGTGTTTGAGGAATTGGGATTCACCTATATGGGACCGATCGACGGTCATAACCTTGAAGAACTGATTGCCACGTTTAAACAGGCTCACCAGCATCCGGGTCCGGTTTTGGTGCACGTGGCAACGGTGAAAGGAAAAGGCTATGCGATCGCTGAAAATGATCAGGTCGGCTATCACGCCCAAACGCCTTTTAACCTGGCGACGGGCAAGGCGAATCCCTCCAGCAAACCCAAGCCTCCGGGCTACTCGAAGGTGTTTGGTGAAACGCTAAGCACGATCGCTGAAAACGATCCGCGAGTCATCGGCATTACCGCAGCCATGGCAACCGGAACGGGATTAGATATCTTCCAGAAGCGAGTGCCCAAGCAATATATGGATGTTGGCATTGCCG
>JBBRMC010000207.1:0-6324 GCA_038231055.1 Leptolyngbyales cyanobacterium | reverse complement strand
TCGTTGAAATCATTCTCGATCCCGCGCTTCCACCCCAATCTGGGTCGATCTTCTCTGAAACAATGGAGAATAGTATTCTAGAACCGATGCTCTCGGTTGAGGATGAAGATCACGATCGGATGATCATCGCCCGCAAAGAGCATCAAAGCACCCCCTCACCCTGAACACTTATGGACTGGTGGAAAAGACTTCAGAAAAACCCGTTAGCAAAGTTTGGAGCGTTGTTGCTGCTGGTGTTCTACCTGTCAGCGATCGCGGCTGAACTGGTGGCTCCCTACGATCCCTATGTGTCTCAAACTGATGGGGCATTATTGCCGCCCACTCAAATTTATTGGGCTGATCAGAAGGGAAACTTCATCGGTCCTCATGTCTACCCGACGACCCAAGGGGCAGTAGATGTGCAGACGGGCGATCGTCAGTTAAAAGTCGATCGTTCAAAGCCGTCTCCGCTGCGGCTGTTTGTTCAGGGAGATGCCTACCGTTTCTTTCAGGTTCGGTTGCCGTTGCCAACTCGGTTCTCGCTCACTGATCCGAAGTTTGAAGAGATCGAGGTGTTTCCTGGTATTTCTAGCAATCTGCACTTGTTTGGTACGACTGGAGAGGGTAAATTTAACCTCCTTGGCACCGATGAACAGGCGCGAGATCAGTTCAGTCGTCTCGTGTATGGCGGACGGGTCAGCCTGAGTATTGGACTGGTGGGCATCGCGATCGCGTTTCCGTTAGGAATGTTGGTCGGGGGCATCTCTGGCTATGCGGGGGGATGGCTCGATAGCGTGTTAATGCGCTTTGTCGAAGTGCTGATGACGATTCCTGATATCTATCTTTTGGTGGCGTTGGCGGCGGTGCTGCCTCCGGGGCTGACGAGTGCCGAACGGTTTTTGCTGATTATTTTGATTACGTCGTTTATTCGGTGGGCAGGGTTAGCGCGGGTGATTCGCGGACAAGTGCTCTCGATTAAAGAACAAGAGTTTGTGCAGGCGGCGAGAGCGATGGGCGGAACGCCCCTTTACATCATCATTCGGCACATTTTGCCCCAGACAGCAACCTACATTATTATTTCAGCAACGCTCTCGATTCCGAGTTTCATCTTGGCGGAGTCAGTGTTGAGTCTGATTGGGCTAGGCATTCAACAGCCTGACCCGTCTTGGGGAAATATGCTGACGCTGGCGACGAATGCGTCGATTTTGGTGCTGCAACCCTGGTTGATCTGGCCTCCGGCACTGCTGATTATTTTGACGGTGCTGGCGTTTAACGTCTTAGGTGATGGGCTGCGAGATGCCCTTGATCCTCGGAGCTTGCAGCGATGAAACCCGTGATGCGTGAGCTTTATCCGCCTTTAGAACCCTATGACACGGGCACTCTGCAAGTATCAGATTTGCACACGATTTATTATGAGCAATCAGGAAATCCCCAAGGTAAGCCCGTTGTCTTTTTGCATGGCGGACCGGGTGGCGGCAGTTTGCCCGTTTTTCGGCAATACTTCGATCCGGCAAAGTGGCGAATTGTAATCTTCGATCAACGAGGCTGTGGTCGCAGCATCCCCCATGCTGAACTGCGAGAGAACACGACTTGGGATCTGGTCAGCGATATTGAGATACTACGATCGCACCTTCAAATCTCTCACTGGGTCGTGTCAGGTGGCAGTTGGGGCAGCACATTGTCATTGGCGTATAGTCAGGCTCACCCCGATCGCTGTCTGGGTTTAATTCTGCGAGGCATTTTTCTGCTGCGACGCAAAGAAATTCTCTGGTTCTATCAAGAGGGTGCAAGCTATCTTTTTCCTGATGCCTGGGAGGACTATTTGCAGCCGATTCCTGTTGAAGAACGCAGCGATTTGATATCTGCCTTTTATCGACGGCTAACCAGCGAGGATGCCCAAATTCGTCAAGAAGCGGCTCGTGCTTGGTCAGTTTGGGAAGGCACCACCAGCAAATTGATTCCTGACCCCAAACTACAGAGTCGATTTGCGGATGCCGGATTTGCCGACGCGTTTGCGCGGATTGAGTGCCACTATTTCATGAATCGAGGCTTTTTAGAGCCGGATGACCAACTTTTGCAGAATTGCGATCGGATTCGCCACCTTTCTACGGTCATCGTGCAGGGACGCTATGATGTCGTTTGTCCCATGACCTCTGCCTGGGATCTGCACAAAGCCTTGCCAGATGCCGAGTTGGTCGTTGTTCCCGATGCAGGGCACTCAATGATGGAACCCGGAATTCGTAGTGCATTAATTGAAGCAAGCGATCGTTTCGCCCTCGATTCTTAGTTGATAAACCCCTGTCGTGACCCTCTTTTTCCCTCGTCCCATAAGTATAAGTAGATTAAGTAGGCAAGATTTATTACGAATCCCGTTCATCCCAAAGGTGAATTGTAGGTTTTAACTCATAAGTTTTCCCGTAGTATCAGAATTGAAGCGGACTCAAGAAACAAGCCTTTCATGGGCAACGCCTAAAGTTACGCTTTCAAATGGCTTCAACGCCGTTTCTATTTATAGAGAGGACTACCGATGGCAACTTTTAAAGTCACGCTGATTAACGAAGCCGAAGGGCTAAACACGACGATCGACGTTCCCGAAGATGAGTACATTCTCGACGCTGCTGAAGAGCAGGGTTTAGACCTTCCTTACTCTTGCCGTGCGGGTGCTTGCTCTACCTGCGCGGGCAAAATCACGGCGGGCACGGTCGATCAATCTGATCAGTCTTTCTTAGATGACGACCAGATCGAAGCCGGATATGTGCTGACCTGCGTGGCTTACCCCACTTCTGACTGCACGATCAAAACACACCAAGAAGAAGAGTTGTACTAACTTTTCTCTCCTGAGACAGAGAGCCTTTCCGTTTCTCTAGGCTCTTTGTCTAGGGCAACCTCTAAAAGTTTTAACTCAGACATTTGAGAAGCCACGGGTTAAACTAATCTTTAGGTTGATTGCAGAAGCGCCGCACTGGTGTTTCTGCTTTGTTTTATTGATGTTATCTTCCCCAGATTGATGCTAAAGCCTGGAACTCTGTGGACGCGGGTTATTGAACAGACACAGCACGCATTAACCTGTGGAGCACTGCGATCGATTCCAACACACCACGAGATCGTCGAGCAAGATGGCGTACAGTTTTTGGTGCGAATCTTAGCAAACTTAAAGCGCAAAGAAAAAGCAGCCCAGCAGCAAGCACAAAAAGCCAGTATTTCGGGCAACGTAATCAATCCTTTTTTACCTTATGAAGAAGACTTGTTTGTTAGTGATTTATCAGCAACTCATTTGTGTCTGCTCAACAAATTCAACGTCGTAGACTATCACTTGCTGATCATTACTCGTGCGTTTGAGGAGCAAGAACGGTTATTAACGCTGCAAGATTTTACAGCGCTGTGGACGTGTCTGGTGGAATATGACGGATTAGCGTTTTACAACGCTGGTAAGAATGCAGGAGCAAGTCAGCCCCATAAACATTTGCAACTGATTCCATTGCCTCTTTGGTCAGAAGACGGCGCGATCGGAATCGAGTCGTGGTTAGCCTCAGTTGAGTTTAACAGCACTATTGCGACGATTCCCAACCTGCCGTTTGCTCATGGGCTAATGTGCTTATCGAACCAGATCCAGTCCCTGGTGACAGCGGCTGAGGAGACACTGGCTTGTTATAGTACGCTCCTTGATGCGCTGGGGCTACGAGAAGGGGATGCTTACAATCTCTTAGCCACACGAAACTGGATATTAATCGTGCCTCGATCGCAAGACAGTTTTGCGTCAATCTCAGTCAACTCTTTGGGGTTTGCGGGAAGTCTATTTGTACGCGACGAAACACAAATGCAAATTCTCAAAGACCAGCAGCCGATGACGATTTTGACTCAAGTAGCGGTGCCGATCGCTCATCGTCGTGAGGAAATTGGATGTGATGCAGCCGACATGAACGCGCAAAAAGATTAACGTATACTACCCAGTGGCATTTGCACTGTTTGGACACACTTATGTTAGACCCCGTTAGAACCCTCAGCATTTTTCAAAGACAGCCTGACCCTCAAAGCTTTTCAATAGGGCAAACTGTTTTTCAAGAAGGAGAACCGGGAGATTTGATGTATGGCGTTCTTGAAGGCGAGATTGCTCTATCGGTGAATGGCAAAGTTGTAGAAACGATCGAGCCAGGTATGGTGTTTGGCATTGGTGCTCTCGTGAGTTCAGGCGCAAGAACCTACACGGCGACCGCCCACACCGACTGCAAGCTGGCATTTTTAGATGAAAAGCGATTTTTGTTTGTCGTTCAAGAAACCCCATTTTTTGCGCTCGAAGTGATGAAAAGCTATTCTGAACGGCTCAATGGTCTCGTGCGGCACTTGGTCAACAAACTGATTGTCTAGTCAACCCGCTGACTAACAGTATTGTAAGCGACAATTCTTTGATGCCGAATTGGATTAGGGTCTGAGCAGTTGCTGAGGAAAACAAATGGTCAGGAAGCTCGATCGACGAACCTTTATTGTGTGGGGTTCGGCAGCATTTGGTGGAAGTTTGTTGATTAAAGGGTGTGCCAGCAGCCCACCGACTCCAACTGCGAGCAGCGTCACCTCAACGGCGGCTTCGGCATCGGCGTTTAAAGTGGCGATCGCGATTCCGGGTCCGATCACCGATAAGGGTTGGAGTCAGGCGGGCTATGAAGCGATGGATGTCGTCAAGTCCAAGCTGGGTGCAGAAACGGCGTATGTCGAGAAAGTTGCTCAAGCCGATCAGGCAGAGGTGCTGTCTGATTTTGCGCGTCGCGGGTTTAACCTGGTGATTGCCCACGGAGGACAGTTTGAGGCGGCAGTTAAACAAGTAGCGGCACAGTTTCCCAACACGTTTTTTGCGGTGTCTGATGGAGTGGTGACGGGCAGCAATATCGCCTCGCTGCAAGTCAATCACCTGCAAATCGGCTATCTGTGTGGCATCGTTGCAGCCCAGATGACCAAATCAAACAAGGTTGCGTTTCTCACGGCTCAATCGTTTGCCACCACAGATCAAGAATATCGGGGGTTTGAGTTAGGGGCGAAATCAGTCAAGCCAGCGATCGAGGTCAAAGCCAGCTATACCAACGATTGGAATGATATTGGCAAAGCGAAAGAAGCGACCCAAGCGCTGCTAGCGTCTGGCGTGGATGTGGTTTACAATATGCTCGATTCGGCAGCTTTGGGCGTGATTCAAACCTTGGGTGAGAAAGGTGGCTATGCGATCGGATATTTTGAGGATCAGCTTAAACTCGCTCCTCAAACGGTTTTGACTAGCGCAGTGCAAAATTATGGGCTGGCGATCGCAAACATTGCAAGCATTGCTAAAAATGGTCAAATGAAGGGCGAAATCTATAAGCTGGGATTAGATAAACCCGATATTCTGAGACTGGGAGAGTTTAGTGCTGCTGTCCCTGATGCGACGAAACAAAAAGCAACGCAAGCGAAAGAATCGTTGATTGCGAAGAAGATCACGTTTGAAGAATGCAAAGTTAGTGGAAAAGATAGCTGGTGTGTCAAAGGAGCCGCTTAGGAAAGAATGAGAGATGGAGAGACTGCTTATCTTCGGCTTGAGGGAATTACAAAACGGTTTGGTAATTTTGTTGCCAATGACTCTATTAATCTGAAGGTGAATGCTGGAAGTATTCATGGGTTGCTCGGTGAAAATGGAGCCGGGAAAACAACCCTAATGAATATTTTATGCGGATTGTATCAGCCGGAAGCAGGGCAGATTTATTTGCACGATCGAGCCGTACAAATTACGTCTCCGAAGGTGGCGATCGCGCAGGGCATCGGCATGATTCATCAACATTTTATGCTGGTGCCGCAGTTGACGGTGACTGAGAATATCATTTTGGGTAGCCCGTCAACCCTGCGGCTGGATCTGAAACAAAAGTCCCGCGAGATTTTGGTCATGTCAGAACGATACGGACTCTCGATCGATCCGCTTGCTAAAGTCGGCGATCTGCCTGTAGGCACTCAGCAGCGAGTCGAGATTCTCAAAGCTTTGTATCGTCAGGCAAAAGTGTTGATTTTAGACGAGCCAACCGCAGTGTTAACGCCTCCTGAAGTGAAGGGTTTCTTTAAAGTGTTGCGTCAACTGGCGGCAGCGAATCACACGATTTTGTTTATCAGTCACAAATTAGATGAAATCCTGAGTTTGTGCGATGACATAACAGTGCTGCGACGGGGGCGAGTGGTCGGCACGACGATCGCGCACAACTCGACTCGTCAAGATTTGGCGCGGCTGATGGTGGGTCGAGACGTGCTGTTTCATCTCGAAAAAGCGGCTCAGTCTTCGGATCACATCGTTCTAGAAGTGCAGAACTTGCAGGTGAGGGACGATCGCCACTTAAACGC